>CBIHQL010000293.1:0-5853 GCA_966211855.1 uncultured bacterium | reverse complement strand
GTAATACCCCTAAAAAGTGTAATGAGTCTCCGCAATCTGTGCCTGAACCTGCCTCTATGGTGGCGCTAGGTCTAGTTGGAGCAGGGTTAGTGGGTAGCCGCATCAAACGTGGCTCTAAAGCAAATCTTGAGTAAACCTTAGCTCAAGGTAAATTTGAATCCGGTGGTGTCTCGGGTAGCCCACTGGATTTTTGTTTGGTACGCCAAATCTACCAGCCTGCGAAGGTGTTCATTAAAGGTTCGGTGAAGCCACCGCTTAATTCTGGCCCAATTTGTAATGTTTTTAACAAGAGACGTTGAGATACGCGTCGGTATAAATCTGCGCCAGCTACGATGAAGCCTATTGCAAGTACAAGCCTTCTTCGTTTTCTAGTTTTCGTATCCGAGCTCCCTTCATTTTTGATCCTTCCGAGGAATATATCCATGAAACCAGCGAAACTACTGTCCGCGATCGCCCTGGCTACGGTCGTAGGTACTTGCTTAATCAACGTTGCTCCTAGCTACGCAGGTAACGGTAACTCTCCTGACAAACCGACCTCTAACGAACTTAAGGACGCAGGTCGTGGTGGCAATACACCTGGCGAATCTAAAACCAATGGTTGCTTTGCTAGTGGCAACACCCCTAAAAAGTGTGATGAGTCTCCTCGGTCTGTGCCTGAGCCTGCCTCTATGGTGGCGCTAGGTCTAGTTGGGGCAGGGTTAGTGGGTAGCCGCATCAAACGTGGCTCCAAAGCAAATCCTGCATAGACCTTAACTCAAGGCAAAATTGACTTTGAATCCGGTGGTGTCTCGGGTAGCCCACCGGATTTTTGTTTGGTACGCCAAATCCACCAGCCTGCGAAGCAAAGCGTGACGTTGCCGACTACAGTCATAGCTGCTTGCAGGGTCACCAACCAATTTAGTGATTGAGCATTATCAAAAAAATGCCAGGTACAGGCGCACATGGCACTCACCAGCGCTGGAAGCATTGCGAAGGAGAGCGATCGCCAAGCCCGATTTTGACTGACTTCACCATAAGTCCAAATCAGCCAGATTGCCGCAATCCACTCAATAACGCTAGAAACGTGAATAATCCAGGTGGGAATTGAAAGAGCGTTCATTTTAATAGCTTCCTGACTTCAGATATTGTAAGGGTTACGTGATGGAGCAGGAGCATGGGGACGATGCGGGCGGTTTTGTGCGGCTACTATGGGCAAGGCAATGGCGGTGATGAAGCACTCTTAGCCTCGCTGTTGCAAATGTTGCCAGAGCATGTGACGCCCATCGTGTTGTCAGGCAATCCGGCTCAAACCAAAGCCATGTACGGGGTAGCGGCTTGCGATCGCAAATCTCCCAAACTGATTTTGCAAGCTCTACGGCAATCAGACGCATTCATTTGGGGGGGCGGCAGCTTGATGCAAGATACTACGAGTCTGGCTAGCCCTGTCTACTATGGTGGCCTCATGGGTTTAGCGCGTGCTTTTGGCCTCACAACGATCGCCTGGGCACAAGGCATCGGCCCCCTCAAGCACCCTCTCACCCGTTGGATTACTCATCGAGCGTTTGCCAGTTGTACCGCAGTTAGTGTGCGCGATCGCGGCTCAGCCCAGTTTTTAGAGCAATGGCAAATCAATTATCAACAAGCACCTGACCCGGTGTGGGCGTTGCGGGGGCAACCTGTAGCCGATTTATGGACGGTGCCTGCTCCTCGGGTAGCTGTAGCGCTGCGATCGCACCCATCCCTGACCCCGGCTCGTTTAGCTGCCTTGACCCAAGCGCTAATTACGTTTCAGCAAGCGACCCAAACCTCAATTGTTTTAGTTCCGTTCCAAGCGGCGCAAGATTTAGCGATCGCTCAGCAAATTTACGCTCAGTTACCCGGCCCCGCTCAATTAGTGCAATTAAGCGATCCCCAAGCTTTGAAAGGGCTATTTCAAGAGGTAGAAATGGCGATCGCGATGCGGTTGCACGGCTTAATCATGGCGGCGGCAGAAGGATGTCGTTGTTTTGCCTTAAGCTACGACCCAAAAGTTAGCCAATTAATGCAAGATCTAGCATTGCCGGGTTGGCATTTAGGGGGTGATGCCCCTCATTTGTTGCTCCCTGATGATCCCCAACAAATCAGTCAAGCTTGGGTGCAACATTACACACAGGGTCATGCCTTAAATCAGGCGCAAATTCAAGGATTGATCGAGCAAGCTCAACAGCACCGCCAACTGCTTTATCAAACTCTATTACCTGGAAAATAGCAGCAAAGCAAATTGCTAAATTTATTTTCTTTGTCAAGGAATATTAGTTGAATACCGAATTTGTTGTGTAAAAGGGTAGACCTTAGCCAGGGATTGGGCTAGATTTTTTAATGTCTCAGTGTGCTCTCTCTGTTAAATTCAGTTCCTGAAACTGTTCCGATTAGGCCGATGGTAACGATGATTACTTCGGTGAAATCTAAGTTATTTAGCGATCGTTGAAATATTGGGTGCTTAACACTATTTGGTTCTAAAAAATCTTAAATGATTGTGTAAAGAATGTTGCGAATACTGAAGTTTTGACTCGCTCCTTTGTGAGTCAGCTGGACAGATTCCCGGATTCTTATAACACCGTGACCTGTAGCTAGCTATGTCCTTGAGAGGGCTGCAACCAAGCTGAACTGAGGATTCCTTACTTTTTGGATGAGAGCGATGAGTGAAGCTGACACCTCAATGAACGGACCCGAACTCCCTGAGCTAACTGACCTAAATGCTGCCCAGAAAGCGGCTTTTCTCTCAGAGAGCTTAGATGCAGAGATGGCTGACGATCCATTTAACCCCGACCTTGGGGAGGACGACTGGCAAACTGTAGATTTTCCTAATGCCTTGAGCGTTGATGCGATCGCTCATTCGCCTGAGGAGCCGCCGACCGATGAGTTGTCGATTCAACCTGCCGCAACCTCTGTCGCTCTTTCGCAAGCTGACCTCGTTGAGCTGCTGTCTTTGATGCAAGACTTGCAACATCGCAACTCTTATTTGCTGGGTCGGGTCAATCAACTCGAAGCTGTACTCAACGATTGCCAAAGCACGTTAGAAGCCCAGGCAACCCGCACTCAAGAGCAAGAAACCGTTTTAGCGCAGCAGTCCGAAGAAATTTTAGCGGCAGAAGAACATATTCACCGCTTAATGCACGAGCTTGATTGCGCCCATCAAGCCACGCAGCGTCAACAGATTTTGATCGAGACCTTGACGGGGCAACTCGAAAGCAGCCAAGAACGGGTTGCTCAGCTAGAGCGGGAATGTGCCCTGACTCAGCAACGCTACAACGAGCAAACCCACTCATTGCTGCAAAGCGAAAATGTTTGTCGAGATTTGCGATCGCGCCTTCATCGCCAGCAACGCTACACCCTGCAATTTAAGGCCGCGCTAGAGAAGTGCCTCGATATTTCTTCGCCCTGTCAGGGAAGCAACCCCGACCTTAACCCTCCGACCGGAAAACCCCGGCCTGCTCAAAAACATGCCAACGAGCTAGGGTTATTTCCTAAAGCGGCTTCTATTCAACCTTGGTCAGCCGATCCGTGGCTGGTCAATGCCGATCTGCCCACAGACGCTGAGCTAGAGCAAGACTATTTGGGCAACGCTAAGCTATCTGTACCGGGCCATGCAGACGTGAGCGCTCCTCCTGAGATTGCTTCTCCCCTGCTAGATCTCTCCCCCAGTTTGTCTGCTCTACTCCACGATGTATTAGCTGCGACTGGCTCTGAGCCCCAAGTTGAGGAGCAAGCGACCCCGGCTAATCCCGCACCTGCGATCGCACCTCCCCCAGCTTCGATCAGTTATGACCTGAAAAAGAAAGAACCTGATGCTGCCCAGGTTGCTACTGATCAGGTGACTGCTGAAGGCGAAGAAACCCCAGCAGCTAGCCTTGAGGATGTTTATACCATCACTCTAGAGGTTGTAGGCGCGAGTTTTACAACTGATGCTGCCGAGGTTGCGTCACCCTCAGAGGAGGCGATCGCTGATGATATCAATGCCCCGACCTGGGAACCAGATCTAGACTCAGAGCTAGAAGCCGAATTGCACCCACCAGAACCCGCAACGGCAGACTCAGGCTTTATCGCCGAGCTAGAAATTCCGCCCGAAATAAGCGATGACCCAATTTGGCAAGACCTCGCCAAGTTGATCGATACGCCTGTAGAGCCTCAATCCACCGAAGAGGAACAACTCGTTGCAGCTCAAGATGAAGCAGCACATGACCCAGGGTTCTCTGTTTACCCAAGTTGGCCCTCTCCCGTGGTGTATCCGCTCCGCCACCAGAAAAAGCGCTCTTCTCTAGCCGCTGTCGAATTGCCTTCTTTTCGCCAACCTTAAAGACCTAACCCCCAGCCCCTTCCCTGCCAGGGAAGGGGAGCTAGTGTCAGACCTTTGGCATATAGGGCATAGGGCATAGTTGAAAACTTGGGATCGTCTAAGATCTCGTTCCTGCCTTAACGCCTGAATGCTTCACCTCAATGGGAGCCTGAGGGTTTGTGGAGGGTGGCAACGACCTGGGGTGGGTCTTCAAGATAGATCGGCGACCCATCCCGGCAGTGAGCGCGTAGCTTTGAGCCAGTAGCCAGAACCACAATTGCGGATTTCGCGGTTCTAACCAGGGTTGACTCCACTGGGTAAATTGAGGCAACCAACTGCCAAACAAGCCGCTGAGAATGGCTGCGATCGTAAAGGCTAGATAACTGCTAACCCACCGGAAGAAATCACGAGGGCCAGCCAACTCCCAAATCCAGACGAGCAGGGCAGGGTTTTGCCAAGCCGCTTTTAAGGCCATGCGGTTGAACGAAATCCAGTCGGCACGGTCTTTAATGAAAGCATCAGCCACTGCCGGATCTTCGGCCTCCAAAATCCCAAAGAAGGTGTTTAGCATCGAGTTGACCCGCTCTGGCGCTAAAAACTTTCCAGTCGGCACCATCATCCCTTTAGAAAAGAGCCAGGTCACTGAGACGTTACTTTGATAGGCTCGGATGCGATTGAGATGCTGAGCACTGAGCAAATCATGTTTGAGAGCTGTATCTAAAAGGTGGGTTAAGCGGCCTAAATTGCGCACCAAGGAGCCAAAGCCTGTAAAGATCAGGGGTGATTGTAGAGAAGCAGCATCTCCGATCGCGATTAGACGGTCAAAAGCAATTTGGCGATCGCGACTGCTGAGCGTAAAGTGACCGGGAATATAACCAAACGTCGGTTTTCGCCACACGAGTTGATCCATATCGCAGCGACGGTATTCGGGCAGGATGGTGAAGAAGTCTTCGTACATCTCCAACAGCGAACCTGGATTGTCGGGGTGAACTTGGTGATAGTGAAACAGGTAGATCGTGATTTCTTCGTCTCGGGCGGGGAATAACTCCCAAATCAACTGCCGTCCTCGCGAGATGTCACCGTGACTGTTGAGAACATCTCCATACTTGGCATCCCAAACTTCGGGGGCGAACCCTTTTTCGATCGCAGCACCTACGGTTGGGCAGACACTATCAAACGCCCGTCCACCATTCAACTGCCATGCAATCGGGGAAGCAGTACCCATCGCATCGACCAACAACCGACCTGTAACTTGACGGGGCGATCGCGTGGGTAAATGCGTTACTTGGATACTCACTTGATTTGTGGCAATGTCAGCCCGCAGAAATTCAGTCTCATCCCAAATATCACCGCCCGCTGCCCGTAGTTTCTCGCCACACACTTGAATGAGCTTGTCAGCGTCAATGCCGATATTGAGCACTGTAGGCGTATGCAAAATAGGGGCTTTGGCTTGAGGTGGGTTATTAGCGTCAAAAAAATTGCTAAAGCCATCAACATATTCTCTAGCAATGACATTCTCAAACTCAGCGGGAGTAAACAGTCCCAAATCAATCAGTCTT
>CBIHQL010000292.1:0-5855 GCA_966211855.1 uncultured bacterium | reverse complement strand
CATAACTACGGTGCTACTAACAGCTTGCGAAAACCCGTGCGGAGCCAAGGTTCATAGCGAAATAAGAGAAATGCCAAGACTGGGGTCATGATACAGATGGCTAAAAAGACGTAGACTACTGCTGCTAAATCAACCCCGAAATAATCACTCGCTAAAATCACCAAGTCATTGTCGATTATGCCTCCTTTGCCTTCACCATACCAGGCTTGAAAGTCTGCGTTGTAGAGTAACTGCCAGCTAAATTGCAGGTCACAAAAGAAGGTGAAAAACCCTAGCATGGCGTAGATGGCGCGATCGCCTGCCATCCGGCAAAAATAGCCACTAATCGCTAAATACAGACAGCCAAAAATCGCCACTAATTCCATCCCATGTCCCATAAAAGTGGAGAGAATCAGGTTCCAATTCGTAAATAAACAGATGCTATAGACTAAGGTGCAGAGAGCCACAATACCTTGCAAGCGAGGATAAACACGACAGAGAAACATCAAGAACGCGATCGCCCCATAAATTATCGCTAAGATCACCCAAGATTGTTCAAAGTGCAACGTTAAGCCACCACCAAAGGCAAAATCAATCATTGGGATAGCAGGCCGACCAAATAGCCAATGAGTGATGGCATGTCCGACCTCATGCACCATGACTAAAAAGCCCCGAAATAGCAGCTTTAGGGGTGCTAGGGCAAACAACAAGATTGCTAGTACAAAGCCTGTTAACAGAGCGCTCCAGCCTTGAATGGTGATGGCTTGCGATCGCAGTTTCGGCGATGGTGGAGTTGGGGCAGGGCGACGGGTGGGTGATAGACGTATGGGCTGCGAGATGGCTTTTTCAGGTTGAACAGATGTAGAGAGATTGCTTGGATCAGCGAGGGTAACAAGGTCGGTAGAACTATTTGAATTGACAGAGGTAGAATTCTCTGACGAGGGAGGCGATTCAACGCTGGACTGTACATAAGCTCCTATCTCGAATTCTGCTTGCCACGCTGGGGCGCTACTATCTTCTGCTCGACCCTGCACCACCAAACTCTGAATCATGAAGGCATCAAGGTTAGTCAACTCGCAATCGAGCCAGCGTAGTATTGGGGTTTGTGGCGGTACAGTACGAGCCGTGAGGATAATGTGTAGGCGGTAATCTTGCCATCTGACTTGAGCAGTGATCTGTTGACGAGCGAGGAGATCATTCAGCCAGGCTGCGATCGCATCTGGATCTCCTTTGCGGGCTAATTGTCGTTGAGGTGAGTCATGCTGAACGGCTCTAGCCAGTTCTTCGGCTGAACTCTCCTGCGAGGATATAGCAGGCACAGGTTCAATATAAGTTACTGGAAATTCTTGCTGCCAAACATAGTGAGCTGCTCCACTCCTCCGGCTATAGACTCGGATCATACTCAAGCTCGCAGGCTGTAACACAGACATCATTTGCTGAATGACATACATAGCAGCAGTTTGCTCTGGAACTTGAGCAGCCTCTAGCAATATCTGCAAGCACTGGTCTTTCCGATTGACTTTTACGATTATGTTTTGTTTCTCAAAAGCTCGCTTCAATAGAGTCGCGATCGCCTGAGTGTCTCCCTGCCTCGCCAACTGCCCCAGATCCAAAGCTGCCTCCAGCGTACCGACACTACAAACTGTTTGCTGTGTATTTAACACAACCTGTGATGATTCTGGAGTTTAGAGTACCCATTTTTAAGAAATTGTCTGCGATCGCGTGAATAGGTGTAACGAACTGCAAAGAGATCCTGCGCTTAGTAATACAACTCAATTGATGCGTCACAATGAAGGCGATCGCGAACACTAACCGTAGAGGTCAGCAAAGCCGATGACAACCTCAATCACTTCTCTACAATTGTCTGCTTTAGACGTTGTACAAGCGGGTTTGCCAAATATTTGCGGTCGAGAAACCGACATTTACAGGATCACAAGTCAGGATCACTCTGTTTTTTTACCCAATACCAACCTCCAACTTTCAGAGATTCAAGCTGGGTTTGCCTGCGCTCTCCATATGCACCAACCGACTGTTCCGGCGGGCAACCAGGGAGCGTTGATTGGCAATCTGCAATATATGTTTGAGCACTCTCAAGAAGGAGATAATCATAACGCCAGTGTGTTTGCTTGGTGTTATAGCCGTATGGGAGAGTTTATCCCGCAGTTAGTGAGTGAAGGTTGCAACCCTCGAATCATGCTCGACTACTCTGGTAATCTCCTCTGGAGCCTTTGGCAAATGGGGCGGGAGGATATCTTCCAAAACCTCAAGCGACTTTGTGAACCCCAATATCAACCGTATGTTGAGTGGCTGGGAACCATGTGGAGTCATGCAGTAGTCCCTTCAACTCCCATTCCAGATCTCAAGCTCCAAATTCAAGCATGGCAGCAGTTTTTTGCCGCAATCTTTGGCTCTGAGGCACTGCAACGCGTTAAGGGGTTTTCGCCACCTGAAATGCATCTCCCCAATCACCCAGATACCCTTTATGAATATGTCAAAGCCTTAAAAGAGTGTGGTTATCGCTGGTTATTAGTGCAAGAACACTCCGTTGAAAACCTTGATGGATCAGGGTTAGCTCATGATCAAAAATATCTCCCTAACCGTCTGGTAGCCCGCAACTCTCATGGAGAAACCATTAGCATCACAGCTCTGATCAAAACTCAAGGCTCTGATACCAAACTGGGGGGGCAGATGCAACCTTACTTTGAAGCCAAAGGACGCGGAAGGCAAGCGATCGCCGAGGTATCTATCCCTTCGTTAGTGACTCAAATTGCTGATGGCGAAAATGGTGGGGTGATGATGAATGAATTCCCCCGTGATTTTTTCCGAGTCCAGTATGAAATTCGTGATAGTGGTCAAACAGGAATTGTGGGCTTTAATGGCACAGAGTATCTAGAGCTAATTGAAGCCGCCGGAGCCAACCCAGACAACTACCCCGTTTGTCAGGCAGTACAACAACATAAGATCTGGCAAACCGTTGACCCCGATCAAGCGACTCCTGAAAAGGTAGAAGGGGCGATCGCTACTTTAAGAGCAACCGATCACCAATTTCACATGGATGGAGCGTCTTGGACAAATAATTTGAGTTGGGTCAAAGGCTACGAAAATGTTCTAGAGCCGATGAACCAACTCAGCGCTTTATTCCATGCTAAATATGATGCATTAGTGGCAGCAGACCCGACAGTGACACAGCGATCGGACTATCGGGAAGCTTTACTCTACAACCTGCTGCTGCAAACCAGTTGCTTTCGATACTGGGGGCAGGGTATGTGGACAGACTATGCGCGAGAACTGTACCACCGAGGCAAAGCTGCTCTAGGTGCTTAAGATAGCCCTACCCCATCAAAATCACGTTATCGATAACGTGAATCACTCCGTTGTCGGCGGCAATATCAGCAGCAACAACCGTGGCATTCTTGACTTCAAACGCATCCGACAGATCCAACCGGATTGGAGAACCTTCCACAGAGGTGAGCGATTCTACTCCGGTGAGATCGGCTTGTGTCCATTTCCCTGGCACCACATGGTAGGTGAGAATCCGCGCTAACTGCGGGATATTTTGCAGCAGCGTATGGATAGTTCCGGGGGGCAATTTTGCAAATGCCTCATCAGTAGGAGCAAACACCGTAAATGGCCCCGGACTTTTTAAAGTCTCGACCAAACCCGCCGCTTGTACTGCCGCCACCAAGGTATTAAAGGAGCCTGCACCTACTGCAATATCAACAATGTCAGCCATAGTTCCAAAGTCAATAAATGTTCCAAAGTTCAAACTTAGCGGTAATCCTGTGATTGGATATCCCGGAGACGAGCTTCGGGGCGCTTAAACCGATCCATCTGGGCTTCAAAAAATGCCCGGTTCGCTTGTAAATGTTTCGGGTTTTGATCATCTAAGGGATACAGCAACGCAGCCCGCAAGGCTTGAATCACCGCCGAGGTCACGCAAAACATCGATCGCTGGAAGCTAACCCCTAATTGGATGAGCATGTCATCTTCACCCCGGCAATGCTGCTGATAATAATCCACCAAATACTGCGGTAAGAAGTGCAGCATGTCTTGCATCAGCAATGTGGGCGGAATCCCTGCCATTGCCACCGGGTTGACATCGGCATAGAGAATGCCATAGTGGAAATCTTTCTGATCAGCAGGAATTTGCTCAGCTTGGGCGTTGTAAGACTTGGTGCCTCGGAACGGAGCTGTACGATAAAACACTGCTTCGACATAAGGTAGTGCTGCTTCGTACAACCAGGTAAACCCACAGGATTTGGGAATGATTTCGTAGCACTCACCGCGAATATAAACGTGGTGGTAGATGGGTCTTCCAGCAACTGCAAAGATGCCATTGACCAAGAAATTCATCGCTTCAGGGACGCTGGTGATCTCACCATTGTCATAGCGATCGCTCATCTCAAAAAAGACAGGAGCCATGACTTCCCAGAACAAGCCTAAGTTGGCATAGTAAGACAACTGCCGGACTTGCTCCAAAAACATCTCTGGGAACATCTTGTGCAGCCCCAGCATGACTGGATTGCCTTTAAAGTAAGCTTTAATAGCGCGATCGGCAGCCGCTTTATATTCAGGAGTGTCGAGATAGGGGTCAAACTTGCCGCCCATACCTCGGTGCCAAAGCATTGCCCGCATACAAGCCTCAGCAAACTCCATATTCACGCGATCGTGCAGCAAATGATGGAACAGCTTGGGCATTTTGGTGGTTTCACCCTTCTGCATGAAGGCTAAGAGTTCGGGGTGAGCCGTGGCTTCTCCTCGCCAAATCCGCAGGTCGGCATCATCGCCCGCGTAATGGTTGTGTAAGTCTAGATATTCTTGAGGTAAAAAATATTTGAAAAAGGGAAAGGGATTGAGAAAGACCCGCTCGGCAATGTAAAGGAGATCTCGCCAGTAGAAGTCCATCGGTACAGCATAAGCTTTGTAGAGACCGATGATCTGCATTAAGTTTTCTGGCGTATCTGGCAACATCGCCCCACCTGCTTCTAGCCGATGGATCACTTCAGCAAATTCATGGGTAGAAGGAGGAAGTTTAGTGGCAGTTGCAGTGGGAGTTGTAGTTGTCATGATTGAGATCTCCAAAGATAAAAAGATGGTCAGTCAAGTCTCCTAGTTGTTTGGCGTCGATTCGAGGGTCAACGCCAGCTTCTGTGAGCTATCAGCAACAGTTGCGACCAGTGCATTGGTGGTGCTCTGGCTCCAGTGCGTTAGCCAGTTGGGTTGTACCCCTAAGAAGATAATCAACACCGCTAGAGCGATCGCGGGGACTTTTTCGTGCCAGTACACTTTGGGTAAATAAACCAGATCTCCAGTTAAGCGACCAAACAGGGCACGATTGATCAAAAGGACAAAGTAGACAGCCGTCAAACCTGTGCTTAGCAGACATAGCAGCGTAGCGACTGGGAACGCCGAGAAACTGCCTTGGAAAGCAAGAAACTCACCCACAAACCCAATCATGCCCGGAATTCCGGCACTAGCCATCGCCCCTAAGATCAGGAATGAACCGATTAAAGGCAGGCCGCGCTTGGGGTTCAGTAGACCTTGCAAGTAGTTTAGATCGCGAGAGCCTGTCTTGGCCTCAATCACCCCAGCTACATAAAACAGCAGTGCCAAGATCAGACCATGGGCCACCATCTGACAAACAGCCCCCAATAAGCTCAGTTGAGTTGCCGCCGCACTCGCTAGCAACACATAACTTAAGTGTGCTACCGAGCTGTAAGCAATCATCTTTTTGAGGTCGGTTTGAGCGATCGCGACAAAAGAACCGTAGAGTGCGGTGACAACTGCCAAGATCGCAATCCAAGGAGCCAACAAAGCCCAAGCATCGGGAAATAGCTCTAAACCAAAGCGCAGCAAACCGTAGGCACCCAGTTTGG
>CBIHQL010000291.1:0-5864 GCA_966211855.1 uncultured bacterium | reverse complement strand
GGAATTCTAACGGGAATAATTCTAGCGTTGTCGCGTGCGGTTGGTGAAACTGCGATCGGTTGCAGTTCTGGAGGTGCAGATGCAATTGGTTGAGGAGTAACTGCAATTTCATCAATAGTGGGAGAGTCTGGGGGAGACTCGATGATCTCAGCAGGTAGAGGCTCACCGTCACTTGAGGCGATCGCGGAGACTACAGGTGTTTCGGCAATAAGAGGGAGATCTTTAACTGGTGTTGACGGAGAAATGGCTAGTGTTTCGGGCGTAGATACAACTAAAGCGCTTGGAGACTGCAAGGTGGTGATCGCCGTGATTAACGCTTCCAGCGCCGATTCTTGTCTGTGCAACCACTGCTCAATCTCAGTTGCGGGTACTTGCGCCAATCTCAACAGCCAATCAACACCTTGCAGTAAAATGTCGATTTGATCTGCACCTAAAGCGATCGCGCCACTCTGAGCGGTGACGAAGCAATCTTCCATTAAATGGGCAACTTTTACCCCTACATCGAGATCAACAATGCGGGCTGCCCCTTTGATAGAGTGAGCAGCTCGCATTAAAGCGTTGAGAGTAGCAGCCGTATCTGCCTCAGTTTCTAAAGCCAGCAAGCCGTGATTGAGAATTTCCGCTTGACTCTCTACCTCCATGCGAAACAGATCTAGCATGGAAAACTGGCTGAAATCTTCGTTGTTACTCACAGCACTCTCCGGTTCAGGATGTAGAAAAGAAGTTCGTCATCAAGATATCCAACCTGCCGCTGTTGCCAGTGAAAAATCCCTTGAGTGTATGTTTCCTTGGCATGGGCGAGCGTTGCAGGTAGATTCTTCAGCTCGCTGCGATTGATGCGGTGAACACCCTCAATTTCATCAACCGCAAACACCCAACGGTTTCCTTCTTTTTCGACGACCAGCATGCGTTGATAGATGGTGTGGTTAGTCGGTTCATCGCTGCTTGTACAATCTAAACCAAGCAGATTTCCTAAAGAAGCACATAATTGCAATTCGCCTCGGATATTTACCAATCCTCTCAAAATCTGACTGCTACGATGAGGAATGGTATGAACAGGTGCTAGTGGAGTGACTTCTTTAAGCAGCGTTGCAGACAAAGCCAGCCATTCTCGACCAATGCGAAAAATCATGACCGCTAAGTTTCCGGGAGCTTGGTGGGCACTCGTTGCTAGCGTACTGCTCCACTCAGATAGATAGTCGGCAGGTACTTCTCGCTCTAGTAAGCTCCGACCTGCACTCGCATAGACCGGGCAGTTACGGCAATGAATTAAATCAGTCAACTGTGGGCAAGAGCGATCGCCACTGACCCCAATGGTTTGCCAGCAATGATCAAGGGCGGGTAGGAGATCAGTTGTAGTATCCATTTTTTTCAGTTCCTGTCATCTTGGCAGCGGTCTCTGTTTTAGTTTGAAATCGGGCGATCGCGTTGTGGAGATAGTGAGTCACTTCGGTTAATTGAGCGATCGCATTGTTGATATCTTGCAAAGAGAGCACTGTTTGATGAGAGGTCTCACTCAGTTGTTCCATTGCTTCACTAATCTGCTGTGCGCCTTGGGCTTGGGTGTTCATACCTTGGCTAACAGTATTAAACCGGGGCGTCAGGGTTTGCACTTGATAGATAATCTGCCCTAGTTGTTCGCTGACATGACTCACATCTGTCACGCTACGACCCACTTCTTGCGTGAATTTATCCATTTCCATCACCCCGCTAGAAACGGCTGATTGCATTTCTTTGACCATCTGCTCAATATCTAATGTGGCGACAGCAGTTTGGTCAGCTAAACGGCGAATTTCACGAGCTACCACGCTAAACCCTCGTCCCGCCTCGCCAGCTTTCTCGGCTTCAATGGCAGCATTCAACGACAATAGATTAGTTTGGTCGGCTACTTTCGTAATCGTGAGCACCACGCTATTGATGGTATTGGCCTTGGTATTGATGACTTGTAATTTGGTGGCGATCGCTTGTGTGGCACTCACGAGCGTTTGAATCGTGTGGCCCATGTGACTCAAGTTTGTTTGGCTGTCGTTGGCAGCGATCGCAGTGGTTTGGGCAACCTCGGCAATATCATCGAGTGTTTGCGCCAAATTGTTTGCAGTCATCGCAATTTGTTTCGCTGTTGTGACAACCTCGTGAGTAGCAGCTACTTGCTCAGTAACCGTTGATTCGAGCTGTCGCCCCGAAGCGGCAATTTGAGTGACCGATGTAGTGGCTTGTTGCTCTGATTGCTGTACCTGAAACACTAACAGGTTCAAGCTATCGATCATTACCTGAAAAGTAGTTAAAAGTTGGTCGAGTTCGTTCTGACTCGCTGCATCTACTTGCACCTCAGCTGTCAAGTCACCTACAGCAATTTGCTCCGCAGTTTTCACGACCTCAGCAATTTGGTGAGTAATCCACCTTACAAGCCACAAGCTAAGTATTGCAGTGCCACCAACGGCAACTAGAGTACCCAAGACAACAGAGGCTATTAATCTGTATTGAGCCTGAGCCGAAGCTTTGCGAGTCCGATTTAAAACAGCTTGTTCACTTGTGATAATTTCTTCCCTGGTGTCATCTACAAGCTTCATTCTCAACAATTGAATGCGTGATTTAGCAGCTTCTAGTTGACCTGCATCTACTAATCTAAATACTTCTTCAGCAATAACTACATTTTGTTCACCCTCAGACAATAATAAGTCAATCTGTTGACGGCGTTTTGGATCTTCTATATGTCGATCTAGATCAACATAAGCCTGCCGGAACATCTCCAAGCCAACCTTATAAGATTCCTTGTAACTTTGATCTTCGGGAAATAGCAAATATCCTCGTGCATTTCGCACTATCCGACCAATTCCAAAAGCCATATAACCTGCTTCAAGAATTGTGGCTTCAGCTAACTGAGCTTCCGCTTGCCTTTGAAAACTATCCGTTGCATTTTTGTAAATCAGTGAGCTTAGAATCAAGAGGCAAATAATAGGAAATGAATAGGCAAATAAGATTTGTGTTTTTAACTTTGCATTCTTTAACATGCGATCGCTATCCAAGAGAAACGTATTAAGTGTAGAAAACTTGAATTACGTCATTATATTTAGTAAAAGATAAAATTTTCAGATTAAAAGCTTAAAGAAATCGTGGCTGCTGACATCGATCGCTCAACAGCCATTGGCGGTAATAGCTTTCGCCGTATTCAACGTCCTTAGTAAGAGGTTTCCCACTGAAAACTAGATGATGGTGGTTCCACCAAGCTTCTAGAAGCGGGAGCCTCTGTACTGACCTTAAAACGAGAAATTTCTTGACGTAACCCTTGCGAAGCTTGATTAAGCTGCTCGATCACGTTGTTAATCTCCCGTAAAGAGTCAGAGGTTTGAGTAGAAGTTTCACTGAGCTGTACCATCGCAATACTAATTTGTTGCGCACCTTGCGCTTGAGCTTCCATACCTTGATTAACGGTTTCAAAGCGAGGAGTTAAAGCTTGTACTTGGTCAATAATTTGTCCTAGTTGTCCACTAATCTGATTGACATCTTCAACGCCCCGCGCCACCTCTTTAGTGAATTTATCCATTTCCATCACGCCTGTAGTTACAGATGATTGCATCTCTTTCACCATCTGCTCAATATCGAGGGTGGCAACCGCAGTCTGATCAGCTAAGCGCCGAATTTCACGAGCAACTACTGCAAACCCTAAGCCATATTCACCCGCTTTTTCAGCTTCGATCGCTGCATTGAGAGATAACAAATTAGTTTGGTCAGCAACTTTGGTGATTGTATTAACAACACCACTAATATTGTTCGCTTTCTCGCTGATTACTTCTAACTTGTTAGAGATGGAGTCGGTAGCTGAAACCAGTTGGCGCATGGTTGTTGCCATTCGTAATAGTTCTGCTTGATTATGGCTGGCAGCGTTGGTTGTACTCTGAGACATACTTGCCACAGTTTCCATCGTCATCACTAAATCGCTAGCGGTGGCAGCAATTTGCTTGGCAGTTACTACGACTTCATTTGTAGAAGCAGTTTGCTCAGTCATGGTAGCCTCAAGTTGCCGACCTGATGCTGCTAGTTTCGTTGATGAAGTTGTTACTTGAATTCCCGATTGTTGTACTTGTCGAATGAGAGAGTTTAAGTTTTGAATCATTGCGAAAAAGGCATTTTGGAGCTTGCCAATTTCATCCTGACTGGTGATGTCACGTTGTACTTGAGTCGTGAGATTACCAACAGAAATTTGCTCGGCAACATCTACAACTTGGCTGATTTTAGCGCCCAAAGGTTTAGCGATCGCTCGGCTAAAATAGACCCCAAAAACGATCGCTACGATTGGGCCGCCAATCATTGCCACAAAAGCCCAAAGAGATGTTTGCTTGATATCTAAGCTTGCTGATTTTTCAACCTCTTGAGCAACGTCATTATTAATAGCTATTAGCTCATTGAGTTCTTCTGTCACCACATCGAATGACGCTCTTTCTGTCTGAGACAAAAACCGATTTAGTTGCAGAAAATCTGCTTGAGACAAGCCATCTCGTCTAGCAGCTTGGTAGAGTTGAATAAACTCTTCATGGTCTGTTTTCCAGTCACTCCAATCTTTTGTGAATTTGGTAGTGTACAGAACCTCTTCTTCTGAAGTTCTAGACAAACTTTCATATTTTTTAAAGCCTGCATCAATTTGTTGCCAGGCTTTTCGCATTCTATCAAGCTCAATTTCCTTATCGCGATCGCTAAATTGCTCGTTTGCTAAAGCTCGCATTGAAGATTGAATTTGAGTTTGACCTTCATTGACTTCCCAGAGGCCAACTACACTCGGCATACTATTATTGGCGATCGTATCAATATGCTTACTCAGACGCGAGTTACCACTCCAGCCAACTAATGCTGTGCCTAGAACTACACCACTCATTACCAGAAAGGCACTCACCAGTCGATTTTGAAGTGACAAACTCTTAAGCATTTAAATCTCTCCGAACTCACTAAGAAGGGTAGTTTGCTAATACTCACTACCTAATACTTCCCGGTTGAAGGCTGAGATACACGCTGATGCGCAATCAAGCTAGGCTCAACATCGAGTTTTGATCAAACTTTACGCAGACGTTCTAAGCGTTGGCGAGCGATCGCTGCACCTGCAACATCTCCACGTTGTTCTTTAAGCAACACCAGATGCATCAAAGCTTCTTCGTGACGGGGTTGCAAGTAGAGAGCCTTCTGAAAACATTGCTCAGCTTGGTGTTCTTGCCCTGTAGCCTGCTGTACTTCTCCTAGCAAAACATAAGCGTCTGCATCTGTGGAATGTTGGGCTAGATGCGCTTCACATAACTCAATAGCTGAGTCTAAGTTCCCTTGGTTAGCCTGTTCTCGTGCTGCCGCTAAAAGAGAGGGGATGGGTTCTAGATTTTGGGAGAGCCCAGGTTCCGCAGTCTTGATCGGAGATGCTGCGAGAGGCTGACTAGTAGTTTCCGGGGTTGGGAGGAGATGGGTTGTCAACGGTTGAGGAATCGGTTGAAAAGGCGAAGTAGGCGACGGTTTTGAGAGGCGATCGCTAGGCTTCTTTTCTAAAGGGGCAGAAATAGATGGCTGTTTACGAGCCACAAAGGCTGCAACTGGTTTTAACAAACTGAACTGAGCGGGGGGCAATTGGCTGATTTCTGAATGCCCTGTAAACAACAGCCCCTCTGGACGCAGCAACTGGTCAAACACCTGAAATACTTTTTGACGTGCCGATTGATCGAGATAAATCAGTAAATTGCGACAAAAAACAATGTCATAGCAGGGCTTGCCAATTAAAAAGTCAGGATCTAAAACATTGCCTTGGTAAAAGCTGACTAATCGCTTTATAGAATCTAATAGTTGATACCTACCATCCACAGACCGAAAATAAAGCTCTTGTATAGAGAGAT
>CBIHQL010000290.1:0-5869 GCA_966211855.1 uncultured bacterium | reverse complement strand
TGATGATCCTGCAATTTCAGAGTTGGTTGCTGTCAACCTAGAGATGGCTGGCTATGACGTGAGCCAAGCCCCAGATGGGATCAAAGGTCAAGCCCTGGCAGTGCAATTGCAACCTGACTTGATCATGTTGGATCTCATGTTGCCCAAGGTAGACGGCTTTACGGTTTGTCAACGCTTGCGCCGAGATGAACGGACTGCCGATATTCCTGTGCTGATGTTGACGGCACTGGGGCAAACCCAAGACAAGGTTACTGGTTTTAATGCGGGTGCAGATGATTACCTGACCAAACCATTTGAGCTAGAAGAAATGCTGGCTCGGGTTCGGGCACTATTGCGACGCACCGATCGCATTCCTCAAGCAGCTAAGCATAGCGAGATTCTTAATTATGGCCCTTTGACGCTGGTGCCAGAGCGCTTTGAAGCGATTTGGTTTGATCAGACTGTTAAATTAACCCATTTAGAATTTGAGTTATTACACTGTCTATTGCAACGCCACGGCCAGACTGTCTCACCGAGCGAAATTCTCAAAGAAGTCTGGGGCTACGATCCGGATGATGATATTGAAACTATCCGTGTGCATGTGCGGCACCTGAGAACCAAGCTAGAGCCAGACCCCCGGCACCCCCACTACATTAAAACGGTATACGGGGCGGGCTATTGCCTAGAGTTGCCCAGTAACAGCCAAGCGATGGAATCTGTCAGAGACGTAAGAGAACCCATCGTGGAGTAATCCGCGCCTCCCATTTGCTCGGTTAACAGTTAGACGGGGTGAGCGATCGCCCTAACCAAGCTCAGCCTGTCTGTTGAAACTCTTGAATCAGCAGGCTAGCTGGTTTTGTGGCGAAAAATTATACAAAAATAAGTGAGCTGCGATCGCACAACCCACTTGCTATTTCTAAATTATCAATCTAGTTACTGCTAAAACTCCCAAACATGATCGGGGTCATTTAAAGAAGCACGTACAGCATTCAAGTTAGCTAAATCTTTAAAAGGAGAGGATTTAGCAATCTCGACGATAGAATTTAACGCCATTGCTAATTGCTCGTTATTGTTATTAGCGATCGCTAATGCTACGTATTGCTAGCCCAATTGCACTGTTCCCATCGCTCTTCCAATGCTTCTCGGTTAGGTCTATATTCTTCAACTGAAGGGAGACGCAGACTTTTGCTGTGCAAATCGAGATAGCTGCTTTGACGCAGACTGGGATGCAGAAATATTTCAAAGGTCTCTGGCTTTATTGCAATTAAGTTGAGATCAAAGAGTGTATGCAAGTCAGCTCGTAACAATAGTCCATTCGTGACGTGGTTACTACCTTGCGCACTGTAAGGAATAATATGAGCTGCTTCTAACGCTTCTTCTACATCACAAGTTGTTATTGCACATCGATTGTTATAGGCTTCAAGTAATTGCTGCCGAAACAATGATTGACCTTGCCTTTTGAAGATAGTAGTAAGAACTCGCTTCCTAGCCTCTTGAGAGCTATTTGCAGGTTTAATGATAGCGCGTGCTCTAATAGCAGCAAGTTCCTCAACTTCTGGAGTTTTACTTGAAGTTAGTACTCTAATTTTTTCTTGTACTTTCTCAGAGTTAGCAGAATCTGTAGCATTTAGAAAAAGCACTTCAGCTTTAACCAAATCTTCTACTGCTTCTTGCTTGTTGCCCAAGTCGGCAAGAGTAAGTCCTCGCTTATAATATGCAACTGCACTACTGGTAAAGTTTGTTGCATTATTAGTGGCATTTATACGAAGCACTTCAGTATAGTTTTGAATTGCGTCACGTGGTTTTCCTAGCATTTGATATACATTGCCTCGACCTATATAAGCACTGGTATATATAGGATCGATACAAACTGCTCGATTGTATTGCTCAATAGCTTCTGAATATAGCTTTTGATTAGCCTTCTCCTGGCCTGCTTTATATAAAACTTCCGCTAAATGAACGCCAGCACCTTTCTTGGAGAGGCTTAGGACATGCTTTTGCCAATATCTATTGAGTTGGTCAATATAATCTTCCCTAAATCTTTGTCCTGACCCTTGAAAATTAAAATTGGCTCCCGCAAACTGAGGATCTTGCTGTAGCTGGCTGATCTTTAGAGGTTGATTGTAGTTAACGACTGAGTGCCATTCGTAAGCAACGGCTAGAATTACGTTGCCTTCATCGTCATAGCAGGCTTCATAAGCTTCGCTAACATGACTGTATTGGGGTTCTATAAGCCTAAGCTGATACTCTTTGTCAGCGGCAACGATACGCCCATACGCAAAAAATCCAAGCGGCTCACTATTTACTCTTCTGAAATAAGCGGCATCATTAACTTCGATAGATTGCACCTGCCCACAAGTCCAGGTACCTAAATGAATTTTCCCGATAGATAATGATTGCTTTGCTTCCTTGATTTCATCCTCGACTCCGTGGTACCAATGCTCTCTATTGCATAAGAATATTCTTGTTGCCATTGGCTATGCCGAGTTCAAATACTGTTGAGATTATAAAATTACTTTTTAATTATTATGATTTTGATTGGTTACAGCTTATCGAAGTAATGAAATAAGTTTAAGTTTGTGGAATTTGCGATATATTAACAAGTTTCAAAAATTATAAAAAAACGATCGCCCAACTTTTCAGTCAAGCGATCGCGATAGGAGTAATTCAGAAATGTGGACTTGGAATTCGCGTTAATTAGGGCGCGAGGGCGTTACCACGAAGTAAGCTGCCGATGGTTTTAGCCGTAATTTTGAGTTGAACTAAGGGGTTTGCAGGCACCACTGTTTTGTAGAGGTAACTGTCAAACGTTAGCTTTTGTACGTCCATATCAGCGCACATTTCTACAAACGCTTCGCGAGTTGCATCGGAGCGGTAGAAAACAGTTTGCAAGATATCGAGCACCTTGTAGGTGAGACCGTATTGCTTGTCCCAACGCTTCAGATACATCTTCAAATCTACTTCGGTGGGAATCCGCTGACCTTTGTTGGAGAATTCCACGATCGCTTCAGCGCACATCCGAGCCGACTTGGCTGCGAAGTAGATGCCTTCACCGGAAGACTTGGTGACGGTTCCAGCAGCATCACCCACGAGAGCCACTCGACCGACAACACGACGGGGTCTGGGGTGCTCAGGGATGGGGTGCGCTTCGACTTTAATGATTTTGCCACCTTCTAGCCGCTTAGCTGCCCGTGCCCGAATGCCCGCTTGCAGCTTTTTGATGTCGGCTTTGTTGACCTGCATGGTGCCAGTCCCGACGGCAACGTGGTCATATTTGGGGAAGACCCAAGCGTAGAAATCGGGTGAAACATCATTGCCGACGTACATTTCGGCGAGGTCTTGGTAGTAATCCATCTTGTCTTCGGGCAGGCGAATCCGCTCTTGGAAAGCGATCGCGTAGTTGTAGTCTCCCGCGTCGATCGCCTTGGCAATCCGAGAGTTCGCACCATCAGCCCCAATCACCACATCTACTTGCAGGGTTTTTGCGGTGCCTTCGACGCTGCCATTGGAGTGGTCAGCATAGTGCAAGGTGTAGGGGTCAGTGTTGTTGCCCGGAATTTCGAGCTTGTGAACCGTGCCGTTAATGACCTTGGTACCCAACTTGGCGGCGCGATCGCGTAGGAAACCGTCGAGCACTTCCCGGCGGCACATCCCAATGTATTCGTCTTCTTTCAGCGTGCTGCCGATATTGACCTCAATGTTGGACGGTGAGATCATTTTCATTTTTCTCACCTGACGGTCAATGATGTTGAGGGGTAGATCAAACTCATTCACCATGCAGAGGGGAATTGCACCACCGCAGGGTTTAGCGTTATCTAACTTGCGCTCAAATAAATAAGTTTCAATGCCAGCTTTTGCTAATGTCTCAGCAGCGGAAGAGCCTGCCGGACCGCCTCCAACAACAGCAACCCTTAGTGCCAAAGGTTTTCTCCCAAATCTCTTACGGCTACAAGAGGAGATGGTATCACGGACTTTTTCTTTGCTGTAGGCTGAACGGACAAGATATGACTGAAATGCAACAGAGCTTAATAAACCGATACGAATCAGCCCAGATGAGCCTGCTGAGATCAGCGATCGCTCTGTTGCCGTTTTGTGACTCGCTAGTTAATGATCCCGTGAAGGAATCCCTACTGAGAGACAGTTCGTGTTATAAAACTACAGTAATCTCGTCGGTAAACCGGGGTTTTGTTGTCAGGGCTACTTAATTGAGTTGTATCCTGGCAGATTTGACCCTTCATCTTCTCAAGGTCAGTCGCAATGGGCATTGTAGTTGAAAACGTATCCAAGCAGTTTGGAAGCTTTCAGGCACTTAATCAAGTCAGCTTGGAAATCAAGACTGGATCACTCGTGGCGTTGTTGGGGCCATCGGGGTCTGGAAAATCAACTTTGTTGCGGCTGATTGCTGGTTTAGAAATGCCAGATGCAGGCAAAGTTTGGTTGACGGGGCGAGATGCCACCTATCAAAGTGTGCAAGACCGCAATATTGGCTTTGTCTTCCAACACTATGCCTTGTTTAAGCATCTGACGGTGCGGCAAAACATTGCCTTTGGTCTTGAGATTCGTAAGGCACCCGCTAGCAAAATCAAGAACCGGGTCGAAGAATTGCTTGAGCTAGTCCAACTTGCAGGGTTAGGCGATCGCTATCCTTCACAGCTTTCGGGGGGGCAACGGCAGCGGGTAGCTTTGGCAAGAGCCTTGGCAGTAGAACCCCAAGTTTTGCTATTAGATGAACCGTTTGGGGCGTTAGATGCCAAAGTGCGGAAAGATTTGCGGGCTTGGCTGCGGCGTTTACATGATGAAGTCCACGTTACAACGGTCTTTGTCACCCACGACCAAGAAGAGGCGATGGAAGTCTCAGACGAAATCGTGGTGATGAATAAAGGCTGTGTGGAGCAGGTTGGCACCCCCGCCGAAATTTACGACCATCCGGCAACTGCTTTTGTGATGAGTTTTATCGGCCCTGTGAATGTGCTACCCAGTACCTCGCGGATCTTCCAAGATAATGGCTTTGATTCGGCGCATCCAGAAGTATTTTTGCGGCCTCACGATGTCATGGTCGAAACTAGCCCCAACGGCACCACGGTTCCTGCTAGAGTCAACCGCTTGATCCATCTAGGCTGGGAGATCCAAGCAGAATTGATGCTCGATGACGGGCAAGTAGTGACAGCTCACCTGACGAGAGAGCGCTTTAACGAACTCAACTTAGAACCTGAGCAGCGAGTTTACGTCAAACCCAAAGAGGCGAAATCGTTTCCCCTCTACTACTCAATCTAGCGATCGCCGTAAAACTTATTGATGGGATGGGGTGGTCTTTCGGGTTTAATTGAAAGTGCCCGGAGGTCAGCCAGTAAGGACGGAAATCAAATGTTACCGTTAACTGGGCTGATCCCTTCAGCCATCCCTTGATAATGTTGGAATCATCGCGAATGAATTGGTTGAGCTTGTCTGCCCGTCGGTGGCGATCGCTAGGAAAATTTTTTGGTTTATTTTCTCTGTGCTGTTTTTTGACAATTAGTTGTGCCGATCGTCAACCGACCTCGACGACCAGTTCTCCATCTGCGACCAGCAGCGATCGCATCGTTTTAGGAACGACTGCAAAGGTGCGGACGCTCGACCCTGCCGATGCTTACGATATCGCGTCAGGAAATTTACTCTACAACCTGGGCGATCGCCTCTATACCTTTGCACCTGGCACCACCAACCTCACCCCCCAACTCGCGACAGAACTGCCGAAGGTGAGCGAAGACGGCCTGACCTATACAATTCCGCTACGGCAAGGGGTAGTTTTCCACGATGGCACGCCCTTTAACGCTGAAGCAATGGCATTTTCGTTGCGGCGGTTTATTGAGAATGGTGGGCAACCTGCGTTTCTGCTCTCCGATACTGTGGC
>CBIHQL010000289.1:0-5893 GCA_966211855.1 uncultured bacterium | reverse complement strand
AGCGGTCAAATTTTTTCGCAATTAGCCGATAAGGTTTATTTAGTTTTGATGATTGCCCTGATTGCGAGTCGCTTTCAAGCAGCTGATCAAACGATTAGCGGCTGGGTGTCGTCAATCATGATTGCTTTCACAATTCCGGCTGTGTTGTTTGGCTCAGTTGCCGGGGCACTCGTCGATCGCTGGCCCAAAAAACCAACCCTAGTCTTAACCAATTTGCTGCGGGGTGGGCTAGTTTTGACCTTGCCGCCCTTATTGTGGCTCTCTCAAGGTTGGGCACCGCTCTGGGGCTTACCTGTTGGGTTTGGCTTGTTACTGGCAGTCACGTTTCTCGTTTCGACTTTGACTCAGTTCTTTGCCCCTGCCGAACAATCGGCAATGCCGTTAGTGGTTGAGCGTCAGCACCTACTCTCAGCCAACTCGCTCTACACCACGACCATGATGGCTTCGGTAATTATCGGCTTTGCTGTCGGGGAACCACTACTAGCGATCGCCGATCACTTCATGGCGCAACTCACGGGCTTAAACATTGGTAAAGAACTGGTAGTTGGGGGTGGGTACGCGATCGCGGGTCTGATCTTACTGCGGCTAAAAACGGGTGAAAAAATCAGCATCAACAGTGAGCAAGAAGCACCTCATATCTGGCAGGATATTCGCGACGGCATCAACTATCTGCGCCAACACAGTCGGGTACGAGGTGCGTTGATTCAACTGATCATTCTGTTTTCTATTTTTGCTGCTTTGGCAGTCTTAGCCGTACGACTCGCTGAAACAATGCCCGGTCTGAAAGCTTCTCAATTTGGCTTTTTATTGGCAGCAGGTGGCGTTGGTATGGCTTGCGGGGCCGCAGTTTTGGGTCAGTTTGGTCAGCGCTTTTCTCACGATCAGTTGAGTCTGTATGGCTCCATCGGTATTGCTGGCTCTTTAGCGGGGTTAGCGCTCTTTACCCATCAGCTCTGGCCTGTATTATTTCTACTCACCAGCTTAGGTAGTTTTGCCGCGATCGTCGGTGTCCCCATGCAGACCACCATTCAAGAAGACACCCCAGAAGAAATGCGGGGAAAAATTTTTGGCCTGCAAAATAATGCCATCAACATCGCTCTCAGCTTGCCTTTAGCACTCGCTGGAGTCGCAGAAACCTTTCTGGGCTTACGGGCTGTATTTTTGGGTTTAGCCCTGATGGCGATCGCAGGGGGGCTCTTGACCTGGTATATTTCCCGTACAGGATCAACTCAGTCAGCCCATACCCATCAATAGCGATTTCACCCGTATCTGAATGCACATTGCCTGGCTTGGAAAAAAATCACCGTTTTGTGGCAACGTCACCTATAGCCGAGAAATTACCAATAATCTTCTAGACCGAGGCTACCAGGTTAGTTTTCTCCACTTTGCACAATCGGAAGATGCTTCCGAAACCTGGTCAGATTATCAAGAAGTTTCGATTCCCTTTCTTTACAAGTCGCAGATTTATACAATTCCGACGTTGCGATCGAGCAAGATTTTGACTCAATCTTTGCGAGAATTGCAACCCGATATTGTTCACGCTTCCCTGACGCTTTCGCCACTCGATTTTTTACTGCCAGAAATTTGTGCTGAGCTTAATGTCCCCTTAGTAGCGACGTTTCACCCACCCTTCGATCGCAAGCGTCGCAACCTCACTTCGGGCACACAGCAGTTGATGTATCAGCTCTATGCGCCATTTCTCGCCAATTACGATCGCGTCATCGTTTTTTCTAATATTCAGCGTGACCTGCTGATTCGCCTCGGAGTACCCGCAGCACGAGTTGCCGTCATTCCCAATGGAGTCGATGTCCAGAAATATTCCCCTGGCCCTTCTAACCTCAAAGCCGAACTCGATGCCCACCGCATCTTTGTCTACCAAGGCCGAATTGCGCTTGAGAAGAATATAGAGTCATTGCTACGAGCCTGGAAACAGGCAGATATGGGGCCAGATTGTAAACTCGTGATTGTCGGGGATGGCCCTCTGCGACCTTCTTTGGAGCCTTTCTATGGGCCGGAGATGGGAGTGATTTGGTTAGGGTTTGAGGCCAATGAAGAGCGCCGCATCGAGATTTTGCGAGGCGCTGATGTGTTTATCTTGCCGTCTTTAGTCGAAGGGCTTTCGCTATCTCTGCTGGAAGCAATGGCTTGTGGTCTTGCTTGTGTCGCGACAGATGCCGGGGCAGATGGTGAAGTACTGGAAGGGTTAGGCGGCAGCGGGGATGCAGGAATTATATTGCAAACCCAAGGTGTTCATGGTCAGTTGCGGCATATTCTGCCGTTGTTCCGCAATCTTCCAGAACTCGCAGTTCTCCTGGGTCAAAAGGCCCGGCAACGCGTCTTAGAGCGCTACACTCTCAGCCGCAATATTACACATTTAGAAGAACTGTACGCACAAGTTTTACAACAAGAGCGAGTGCAGTTAAGCAGCCGTCCCTAACCTTACGACTTAGGCTCCTGACTCAGATGCTGAGACAGGCCAGCCTAAGCGCGTCGGTTGTTGATAAACGCGTTTGAGCGTGTTGATATCTCTGGCTGAAATGGCTGCAGGGTTGCGCACTTGCGAGAAATATAGAGCATCGGTTGGCGCAGGACTGTGACCCCAAATCCCCAGCGCATGACCTAGTTCATGGCGAGCCGCAGCTTGAATATACTGACGAGTTTGCGACGGTCGCAATGAAATTGTGCAGCGATGAGTTAGTAGGGCTGGTTGCTGAGTCCGATCGATATACAGCTCATAGCGAGTTTCTGCCGATCGCGCTCGATAATTGCGATCCCACGGTTTTGGGTCTTGAGAACGGCGATCGATTTTTAGCGGAGGTTGCGATCGCCAGACCGTGATATCAGCTTGCTGGGGCTGCTCGACTAAGCGTAGGGGGATGTACTGGTTCCACTCTGTCACAGCGCTTGCCACAGCCTGAGCCCATTCAGCTGCTTGGGCATTTCGCAACAAATTTCCCCCAGACAAAGCTGAGTCGGGTGCAGCCTTCTTATCTAATCCTTCAACGTAGACTTTGACTGGAAACTGAGACCAAACCAAAACTCCCACTGGTAGAGGTTTGACTTGATCAAAATAATCACCTGCCTGAGCCGAATCCTGCCATGCCGCTAATGTGGGTGGTAATGAATGCACTTGTAAAGCCGGAAGATCAGTCGCGATCGCTGGCTTTATGTTGCTACCCGCATGAATCTGGATCAAGACCACACAACTCAGGCAACTCAACAGGATCAGCAAGCCAAGTTTGAACTGCCGCTGCCAACGCCGTCCCTGAGCGATCGCCCGACCACAAAAAATAGGCATTCGGCCTCTACATTGTTGTAGAACCCAATGCCTAAACCAGCAGTGAATTTTGTTCACATCAGTTCAAAGAGGTATTAGCGATTGAGCCAACCCGCGCTTAAGACCACCGTCAAACCCATAAACAACACAATAAGCACCCAGGTCACTCGGTTTAAGGTTGTCTCAGCACTTTTGGTACTGGTAAACAGTTGCGCTTGCCCACCGATCCCACCAAGGCCATCTCCTTTGGGGCTGTGGAGCAACACTAAAATCACCAGACCTAACGCGGAGAGCGTCCAGATTGCTTGTACTAAATAAACCAAAGTCATGTTGGCACTCTCAATGCAACAAATGAAGAAACCGATCTACAAGGAAAGCCGTACTGGAGTTCGATTAGCTCGCACTTCAAACGCAGCCGATTGAATCATCGATCGTCCAGTCATCTCAGGCGGTTGAGGTAGTCTCAGCAGTTCTAAGATGGTCGGGGCAATATCTGCCAATCTACCATCCGAGCGCAGGTTTACCTCGGTTCCATGACCCGGAATTTTGACCCCTTCTCCTTCTACCAGGATAAAAGGCACCGGGTTGGTTGTGTGAGCCGTCCAAGAGTTGCCTTGCTCATCGCGCATGTACTCAGCATTGCCGTGGTCAGCAGTGATGATGGCAGTGCCACCTGCTTGACTAATACTCTCTAGCAAGCGACCCAAGCAGCGATCGACCGTTTCTAGGGCTTGCACCGTCGCGTCGATATGCCCGGTGTGGCCTACCATATCTGGGTTAGCGTAGTTGATCACAACCATTGAATAAATCCGTTTTTCGATGGCTGCGATCGCTACATCCGTCACTGCTTCAGCCGACATTTTAGGGGCGCGATCATAAGTAGAGACCATTGGGCTAGGCACCAACTCGCGATCTTCCCCCGCAAAGGGTTGTTCAATACCGCCATTAAAGAAGTAGGTCACGTGAGCATACTTCTCAGTTTCAGCGGTACGGAACTGACGTAGCCCTTTTTTAGAAATGACCTCGCCCAAAATATTGCTGAGGTTTTGCGGCTCAAAGGCGATCGCCACAGGTAGATTGGGATCGTATTGAGTAAAGGTAACGAACGAAAGCGGCTGAATTTGCTGACGCTCAAATCCCTGAAAACCAGGATCGACAAACGCCTGGGTCAATTGACGTGCCCGATCAGGCCGGAAGTTAAAGAAGATCACCCCATCTCCAGGGGCTACGGCTCCAGGTGCAATCCGGGTTGGCGGCACAAACTCATCCGTTGTCCCGGCGGCATAAGCGGCTTGCAACACTTCTAAAGCTGAGCGACCATCGCCCACACCATCTTGGGTCATCACGTCATAGACCTTTTGAATGCGATCCCAACGGTGATCGCGATCCATGCTGTAATAACGACCACTGAGCGTAGCAATACGCCCAACACCGACCCGTTCTATATAACGTTGCAAGCGCTCAACTGCAACCTGCCCATCGGTAGGCTGAGTATCCCGACCATCTGTGATCACATGAATACAGACGTCTGGAACTGCCTGAATTTTCGCTAAGTCTAATAAACCGAACAGGTGATTGAGATGAGAATGGACTCCACCCTCAGAGCAGAGACCCACGAGGTGAAGCTTTCCACCCCGAGCTTTCACGTCCTGACAAATATCGACTAATTTTGGATTACTGAGGAGTGTGCCATCTTCAACCGCGTCAGAAATGCGCACTAGCTCCTGTGGCACAATTCGTCCGGCTCCGATATTGAGGTGACCGACTTCCGAATTGCCCATTTGCCCATCGGGTAGCCCCACATCTTTCCCAGACGTGTGAATTAAAGTTCTGGGATAGACAGCCCAGAGGCTATCCATGACAGGTGTTTTAGCAGCGGCAATGGCATTGCCATTCGTTTCTTCCCGGTAACCCCAACCGTCTAAAATGACCAGCACCACCGGAGAAACAGGTGCTTGTGCCATACTAAGTTGCCCTTTCATTAAGTGGTTTCTCCGCAATCATACCATCGAGGTTTAAATCTAAAATTGCTCAATCTGCAAGAATCTCAGCTAGGTTTTTAGCCTGCTTTTGCTCCCATTTTTTTAGCTTGTTCTTTCTCTTTCTGCTTTTCGCGTTTAGCGGCTGCCTTGGCGGCTTTTTCGGCTTCGATCGCGGCTAATCTCGCCTTTTCCTGTTCTTCAGCAATCTTGTCGAGATAGTAGTGATAATCACCTAAATAAACTCGGAATTCTCCATCCCGAATTTCGACAATCTTAGTAGCAACTTGAGAGATAAAGTAGCGATCGTGAGACACGATAATTGCGGTGCCATCATAATTTTGCAGCGCATTTTCTAGCATCTCTTTTGCAGGAATATCAAGGTGATTAGTCGGCTCATCCAAGATTAAAAGATTGACAGGTTGCAGCAACATTTTCGCTAATGCCAACCGAGCTTTTTCACCTCCACTGAGGGCACCGACTTGCTTAAAAACGGTATCGCCACTAAACAAAAACCGTCCTAATAGTGTTCGGACTTCCTCATTCTTCCAATCTGGCACTTCATCATGAATCGTTGCCATTACGGTTTTGCTGAGGTCTAATGCTTCGGCCTGGTTTTGCTCAAAATAGCCAGGGA
>CBIHQL010000288.1:0-5905 GCA_966211855.1 uncultured bacterium | reverse complement strand
CCTCTCGATCTTCTGGCGTCGCGTTTTGGTCAGGCAACACCACAACTGGAACGCTTAAAAACAACAGCCCCCAGGTGAGTAGAAAACCAGCAGCGAGTTTGCGGAGCAATTTCATCGAGCGAGCGCCTCTCCTAAGCCAGGATTATTCAAGACGATAGCGGATCAAGGTACGGATTATCTCAGCAGATAAGTTCAGATCTTGAGCGATCGCCTGTTCTAGGGCTGCGAACTGAGTCATTGGATATTCAAACTCCAGTTCTTTGAGCGGTGAGCCTGCTGTCTGGATCGTCACTTCCGTATTGCCTGCTCGTCGATCAACTTCGGCATCGATCGATAAGACTGTAAACGTCAGGTTGAGCTTAATCTGCTGTTGGGGGCCAGCGCTGAGTTGAGTGGCAGTTGCATAAGTTTGACTCAATACTTGATGATTAAGCCATTGGGAACCATACCACAGACCTACAGTGATCAAGAGCAGCGGCAACCCAAATTCTAGATAACTTTGAGCCAGGCGAACCAACCTACGAAGTTGAGCCATGACGATACAACCTGAAACCTCAGCAATGTAGCACTTTAGCTAGAAAGTGACTCCATGAAAATTTTATTTGTAGAGGACGATCTGATCCAACTAGAAGCGTTAGCCGCAGCCCTCACCAAAGCAGGACATATTGTGGATGCTGTAGCCGATGGTGAAACAGCAGATTGGCTAATTGCAGAGAGAGAGTATGATTTGGTGATTCTCGACTGGATGTTGCCTCAGGTTAGTGGGATTCATTTATGTCAGCGATACCGCCAGACGGGCAAAACGGCTCCTGTGTTGTTCTTAACGGCGAAAGATACTGTTTTGGATAAAGTGACAGGACTTGATGCCGGAGCCGATGACTATCTGGTTAAGCCTGTCAATGTGATGGAACTGCTGGCACGGGTGCGAGCCCTAGGACGGCGATCGCTCCTCTGGCAAGGAGATGTGTTGCACCTGGCAGACTTGAGTCTCCATTCCAATACCCTCACCATTCAGCGACAGCAAGCAGAGGCACAACTTTCGACCCGCGAGTTTCAGTTAATGGAATATTTCATGCGGCATCCTCGGCAAGTTCTAACTCGTGATCAGATTGAACAGGCGCTTTGGGAATGGCAGATACAACCAGAAAGTAAAGCAGCGGTCATTTTGGTGCATCGCTTGCGGCAAAAGTTACAAACAATTGGTGCCGAAGATTGGCTGCAAACGGTATATGGCACTGGTTATCGATTCGCCCCTCCAGAAACGCTGTAACTCTGATGTTTGATCGCAGCCGTCAAAATTTAGCACGTTGGTTTACGCTCTCAATGGGCAGCATTTTGTTGGTATTTGTGGCGCTGCTGTATCTGAGAGAAGCTCGCGATCGCTTGAAATTCTTTGACCAGACACTCTATAACACAAGCCGCATGATGGCTGCAGGGATAGAGGAAACTATCTATCAAGACCAACGGCAAATCGACTTAGAAAATGTACCTTTATTAGGGAATGATGCTGTACGCATCGAAACTAACCTGTTATTTGCGCGCTGGTATAGCCCTCGCAAGCAATTGTTACAGTTTATTGGCCCGATCCCCCCAGAGCAATTGAGCAGCAGTTCTGGCTTTGAAACTCTGGTCGATGGGGGAACTGAGCGGGTGGAAGGACGGTTGCGACAGCTCACCTTGCCTGTCTATCGAGAGGGACGACTACTGGGCTACCTGCAAGTAGCGGCTTCCCTCACGCCGGTTGAAACGCCTTTACGACAATTGCAGCTATTTTTGGTGGTTGGGGTGCCTTTGACCCTAGCTGCGATCGCTGGCACAGGTTGGTTATTAGGTGGAGCAGCGATGCAACCGATTCGGCAGTCTTACGAGCAGTTGCAGCAGTTTACCGCCGATGCCTCTCATGAGTTGCGGGCACCGTTAGCAGGCATTGTGAGTAACGCTCAAGTTGGCTTAATGGAGCCTGTCGATTTGCAAGAGCAGACCCTGCGACTCCAAACGATTTCAGAAGTGGCAGAGTCAATGGGGGTTTTAGTAGGTCATCTTCTATTTTTGGCTCGTCACGAAGGCCAGTTACCACCAGAAGCCCGACGCGCTGTAGATTTAGTGGATCTATTAGAGGCGATCGCGGCGGAATTTAAGCAGCAAGCGGCAAGCAAACATTTGGCTTTGATCACGGATCTCCCAACTCACCCTCTACAGGTGCTAATAGAACCCGATCTACTGCGCCAATCGGTGATCAACCTCCTCAGCAATGCTTATTGCTATACTCCGTCAGGGGGGCAAGTCATGCTGCAACTAGTGACTCAACCCCGATCGGTCGTGATTCGTGTGCAAGATACAGGCATAGGGATTGCCGAGGCCGATTTATCTCGAATTTTCGATCGCTTTTATCGAGTAGACAAAATCCGCTCTCGTCAGACTGGGGGGTTTGGCTTAGGGTTGGCGATCGCTCGTCAAATTGTAGAAGCTCACGGTGGCAAACTTACGGTAGTGAGTCAAGTAGGCCAAGGTTCCTGCTTTGAAATTCGTCTTCCTCTATCCTCGGCTGTTCTTTGAGTAGAGTTGAAACCTTCTTGTTACTTTTGTTTGCCAATCTAAAAGGGAGATAAACATCAAACTCTAGATTGGAGGGGTTTCCATGAAACGAGTTGCTGGAGTTGGTTGTGTGCTAGCGGCGATCGCAGTCATTCCATCTGTTGTTACGGCTCAAGCTAACACTCAGGTGGTTGCTCAAACTGGCACTCCAACAAATGCTCCCACTAGCATCGGCAATCTACAGCTCGCCAATACCGTGACCATTTCGGGACAGATTGTGCAGCTCTATAGCGAAGATTTCATTCTGGATGACGGTACAGGGCAAATTTTAGTAGAAGCTGAAGACCGCCCTTTACGGCAAGCCAAATTTGCTGTTGGAGAACGAGTCACGGTCAACGGCACCTACGATGACGACAACAGCTTTGATGCCATGCGTATTACTCGCGCCAACGGTGCCGTTGTTTATGTATTTGATGACTGATGCGCTCAGTGAAGGCCAAGATCGGTTTTTGGCTTCCCTGGGTACTCATCAGCAGCATCTTCTGGTTGAGCACGCATTGGCTTACGCACCAAGTGCTCAATCAGGCTTACAGCTTGGATGTTCAACTCAATGTTGATCTCAAGGATGGCTCTAAGGCTCAACTGATGTTGATGGCTCCAGTGACTGCAATGAGCGCTGACGTTGATCCAGAAGATGATGCAGTGGAAGTCGTACTTGCGGTTGTCCATCCTGCACTGAAGCGACTGGAATTTGAATTCCCGATGAGCGATCGCGACCTTGCCAAATCAGTGTTGGCCCCAGAACTGCCATTAGAACCTAGCGTGCTTGAACACCTTATTCGATCTCATACCAGTAGCAGGGCATCGTATGCAGAGTAGGACTGATCATCTAGCGGCTCAAGTGAGGCAAACCTTAACTTTGCCCCTGATTGACCTTAATCAGTTAAGGGGAGCCAATTTGATTCGGGCAGACTTCAGTGGTATGGACTTAAGTGGTGTTGATCTAGCTCATGCCCATCTCAGTGGTGCTAATTTGCAAGGTGCCAATCTTAGAGGTGCCAGCTTAATCGGAGCCTACCTTTATAGAACTAATTTAAGAGGCGTCAATCTCACTGGCGCTGATTTACGAGGAGCAGATTTAACGGATGCTGACCTCACGGGGGCCTGCCTCAGTGGAGCCAACCTAGAAGCGGCTTATTTAACGCGTACCAACTTAACGCAGGCAGATTTAACTGAGACTCGTTTGGATACTGCTTTTTTGTGGCAAACACAGTTGCGAGGCTAGATATTGAATCGGTAGGTGATATCGCCCTGCTCGCTGACATCGTAGTTGGCGTTAAATTCCTTGGCTTTGACTTCTAGATACTGTTTAGCCTCGGTGCCAGAGAGGTCGGCTTCTTTGGCAAAGCGGAGAACAGTAATTTTGCCTTCGTTATTCTCTAGGATGTGGTAGAAGACGGTTTGTAGGCGATCGTCTTTTTCTCGCTGGCTTTGAGAAGTCAGGCTCCAGATAAACCAACTGCCCAACCCAATACTCGGCAGACCAAAGAGGACTAAAGCAGCGGCTGAGCCTTCTTTACTTTCTTTCGTGGCCTCTTTGTTGAGCAGGTCAGCGACTGTGAGAATGACAATTGCCAAACCAAAGGGAACCAACAGACCCGCAGCAATTTTCTTGAGCAACTTCATAAGCAAAATGGGCGATCGCGCTAGCCGAGATTCTAACTCGTGGCGATCGCCCTTGGTTGTGACTGTATCGAATGTTGAAGCGGTTATTTTTTCACAGCTTCGAGCAAGCGAGAGAAGTAGAAGCGAGTTTTGGTCATCTCGTTACGTGCGATAGTCCAGCCATTTGCTTCTAAAATTTTCACGATGTCGGCTTCGCGGTGCAGGTAAGCGCGAGTGGCTTTGCTGGGGCCGGGGAAGAAGTCACCCACTTTCTTGAGGAAACTGTAGAAGCAGGTTTTGGGCGCAAAGCTGAGAATCAGGCGAGACTCTGCCAAAGAACTCAGGTGAGCAATCATATCCGCTGCCTTCTCTTGGGGATAGTGAATCAACACATCCAAGCAAATGACGGTGTGATAGCTACCGCTGAGGGTTTCTAAGTCTTGAACACTAAAGGTGGGGTTGTTGGTTTGACCGAGTTCGGCAGCAGCCCGATCTTTGGCTTCCCCAACCATTTTTTCGGAGATGTCGCTGCTAAAGACTTTGGCTCCGGCAGCAGCGAGAGGAATGCTGAGGCTCCCTACTCCGCAACCTGCATCACAAATGGTGATTTCTGAGAGGTTGCCATCGTCTTTCAGCCAGCCTAAGACATGATCAACCGTCTGTTGATGCCCCGTGCGAATGTCGAGTTGAACTTTGTTGACTTCGCCATCGCCATAAATGCGTCGCCAGCGGTCAAATCCGGTCGCGTTGAAATACTCCCGGACAACGGTTTTATCATCCACCACGTTCATAAAGTTGCTTCTTAGGTGCTTGGTTTCAACAGACTACAGCTTTCAATCCTATGACGATTCGCGGCGCTTAACTTGGGAGAGTGCATCTAAGCCATCGTTAGCGCCATCAAATCTTCAGCCATCTCAAAATTAGCCGTAGCGTTTTGCACGTCGTCTGAGTCTTCGAGGGCATCCATCAATTTGAGAAGCGATCGCGCTTGGTCGGGGTCGGTGACCTCCATCGTATTGTTAGGAATCCAGCGCAGTTCGGCTTGGTGGACTTGATAACCTTGCTCTTTCAGAACCTGACTGAGATTCTCTAAGTTCGCCACTTCAGTAAAGACTTCGGCACCGTCTAGCTCATCGACCTGAGTGAGTTCATAAAACTCAGCACCCCCTTCCAGCGAGGCTTCTAGCAAGTCATCTTCGTCAATGGGGACAGATTCTAAGCGGTTACGTTTGCGACCTTCTACCGGAGGCAGGGTCACAGTCACCACGCCTTTCTGGTCAAACATCCAGCTGACACAGCCCGTTTCACCCAAGTTGCCACCGTTTTTGCTAAAGGCTTCCCGCAGGTCGGCAGCAGTGCGGTTGCGGTTGTCGGTGAGGGCTTCGACTAATACAGCGACCCCCCCAGGCCCATATCCTTCGTAACGAATGGCTTCTAAGGCGGCGTTGTCGGGGCCAAGTTTACCCGCACCTTTGGCGATCGCCCGCTCAATGTTGTCGTTGGGAATGCCTGCTGCTTTAGCTTTTTCGATCGCGGTGCGCAGTTGAAAGTTGCCGTTGGGGTCGGGCACACCACTCCGGGCTGCCACAATAATTTCACGAGAGATTTTGGTGAAAATCTTGCCCTTAACGGCATCAACTCTGGCTTTTTGGCGCTTAATATTGGCCCACTTACTATGTCCTGCCATAACTTACTGAAGATTCGG
>CBIHQL010000287.1:0-5906 GCA_966211855.1 uncultured bacterium | reverse complement strand
CTGCTTTCACCGAGCCAGCTAGTAAGCGCCAGTTTTAGCAAAGATGACATAAACCGTTTTGAAAATGATCAGCAAGTCATACAACGGACTCCACTGACTTTGGTAGCGCAAATCTAGATCGACGATTTGCTCAAAATCTGTGATTGCCGATCGACCATTGACTTGCCACTCACCCGTAATTCCGGGCTTGACAGACAAGCGTTGCCAGTGGCGATCGTCATAATGCATGACTTCATCGGCGGTTGGGGGCCGAGTGCCGACTAAGCTCATCTCTCCTTTGAGCACATTCCAAAATTGAGGAAACTCATCGAGACTGGTGCGCCGCAAAAATCGTCCGACTCTCGTCACGCGCGGGTCTTCCTGGTTTTTGAAAATTAAACCGTTGGCTTCGTTGGGCACTTGCGCCTTCAGCTCGTCGGCATTGACGACCATGGAGCGGAACTTGCGAATTTGAAACGGTTTGCCCTGCAAGCCATAGCGCGTTTGCTGATAGAAGATGGGGCCAGGACTATCGAGTTTAATCGCGATCGCTACTGGTACCCAGATCAGCGCCAAAATGCAGAGGCCAACCACAGCCCCGATCACATCGAGAAGCCGCTTGATGGTTGAGGAAGTTGAGGCATGAGGAGTCAGAAAGATAGATTCGGGCACCCCAATGGCATTATCAGTTTGCGTGAGTAACCGGGTCGTCATGACAGACCTGTCACTATAGGACCGTAAAAGCACGTAAGCACATTCAATATATAGACGCGACTCGATTTGCAAAGACGTAATAAGCTGAGAGGATTCGTCAAATCTTCATGTTGCCCAGCTCGATTTCGGCCTTTTACAAAGCTTTGATGAAGTTAAGCCCAGATTGAGTAAACCTGATTAGCACCAGTCATCCTGATCACGGGTTGGCAAGAGTGAGGTAATGAGTGGTGTAGGCTGGAGTCAAGCTTGGCCCACAATGGTACAAGATAAGGGTGCGCAATATCGCTGAGAACCGAGAACAAATCGGGGTTTCTGAGTTCAAGTAATTTGTAACGCAAAGGATTCTTAGGAGTGAACGTTCAAGGCAACCGTTTAGAGTCAGTTGTGCAACAAATTGGTGAAGCCGTTTTAGCAACGACTGAAACCATCGATCGATTAGCCGAACGTGTTGATGCGTTGGCTGTGCAAGTCCAGCAACAATCTCAGCAGGTTCAGCAGCAGGGCTACCAAATTTTTGCTCTGAGTGATGCGGTGCAAACGCTGACCGAAACTCAAAACAACACCCTAGAGCGGATGGAACGGCTCACCCAAGCGCTCCAACACTTGGTTGCCTCTTTAGAAGAAACCGAGCAAAACGACTATCCTAGTTATCGCTGAAGGAACCGCTTAGGGGTAAACACTCATTCGCAACTGCTGTCAGTGATCTGCGATCGCTTATAGAGAGTTAGCCATCCTGCTTTCTTGCCCAGACCGAGCTGATAATAGAAATGGAGAGGAGTCATCATCACTTTTTTCGCATAAGTTAATGAAGCAAACGTAAATTTACGGAGAGGCTTCAAATTTTTTACCCATGTGGGTGAGGGCTAGATAGGGAAAGGTGTGAGACAAACTCTATAGAGAGGGACGAATTAGGATCGCAATCCATGGCACTGGCTGACAAACTGGCAAATGACTGGCGATCGCAACTACAGGCAGACTGCCCGGAGCAAAGCTCGGCAACGAGAGAGAGCATTGTTCGGTGGTTGCTCGGAGCAGATTTAGAACGATTTGACACCTTAACCCCAGAGCAGGTAGCTATTGCGTCACAGGCAATGGACTATCGCTACCGCATTCTCAAGCAACGCTATCTGGGTGTGGGGCCAGAACGGGCTTATCGGCAGTTAATTCAACGCCTGGGCAGTTTATTTCTGATTCGCAACAAAATTCGTACTTGGGTGGCCTTGAGCCGCGATCGCCAACGCTCGGTGATGGATGTGTTGCAAGAGGTTGTGCAAGAACTCTTGCAGAGCGATGGCTACATGCAGCAGCAAGTGACTTGGATTAGCCAATGCACTCAGGATGCTCGCTTACGCAATGCTCTGTTACTTGCCAGCGTTGAAGAATATTGTCTGCGTCCCATTCGCAATCAACCGTTGTTGGTCTATCGGTTTGTTAACTATCTGCGGCGATCGCAACGGGGTGGCATGACCCAGGTGCCCAGTAGCGAGCTAGTACGCTTGGTTTCCGACGAAATTGCCCCGGATGAATCCGATAACCCAGTCAGCCTGTTAGATAATCAGGCGATCGCGCAATATCAAGACACTCAAGCCTACGAAGAGCAACAAGTGGCTCGTACAGCGGTCAAAGACACGTTTGCTCAATATCTCACTGAAAAGATTGGGCCAGAAGCGGCTGATTGGTTGAAGCTGTATCTTCAGGGGCATTCGCAAGAAGTAATCGCTCAAAAACTGCAACGACCAATTAAAGAAGTTTACCGACTGCGCGAAAAAATTAGCTACCATGCGATTCGCGTTTTCGCCCTTAAAAGCCACTCTGACTTGGTTGCCAACTGGCTCGAAACTTCATTGCAGGAGCACAGTTTGGGTCTAACTCCCAACCAATGGCAACACTTTATTTCTACCTTGAGCCCTAAGGAGCGTCAGGTGTTTGACAAGCTCAGAGCAGGAGAATCGATCGATGCGATCGCTGGTGAGCTTAACCTGAAGACCAATCAAGTGATGGGCGAGTGGAGCAAACTCTACTTAGCTGCTCAAGAATTACGGGCTGCGTCTTAAACAATCTGCCTAAAATCTGGTGCATCTGTCCGGGACTTTATTGCTTTGCCCCGATTAGGATAGTAAATATCCAGTTGATTAAACTAATATGGTGTCTCCTCTAGGCGACCGCAACGGGCCTCAGGACACTAGTTCTGGTCACCCTGCTTTTACCACTCAATCGCAGGCAGATGGCAGCGCTTGGGTCAACTCAGACCAGATGTTTCGGCTCATTGATAGCGTCCTCCCCTTTGAAGCTTGTCTTTACCATCAAGTCCTACCTTTATCGATTGAAGGGAGTCGCCTCAACTTAGGGATGGTCAACCCTGATGATACCGCTGCCCTCGATTACGTCCGGCGGATCTTGGCCTACATCAATTGCTCGTTGGTGCCTCGGCGAATCTCGGCTGAGATGCATCAGAAAACGCTCTCTAGCCATCTCAATCAAGCTAATCAGAAAAAACAGGCGGCTCAAAAAGCGATCGCAGCCCCCGAAACACCTGCGGTTCAAAGTGCCCCACCTCGTAAGCCACCCCGACCTGTAGGCGATCGCAGTAGCCAACCCACGTTGATCGTCGATAGCCCCGAAACCCTAGAACCTACACTCCCTAACCACAAAGCCCCTACGCCACCCCCCCAACCACCTGCTCTTGATGAAACATTAAATATTGAGCTCCCAACACCCCCCACTCCTGCAAATATTGAATTTCCGACACCACCCCCTCCTGCTCCAGATTCTCCCGAATCCGCTGTGCCTAGCCTGGATCTTCAGGTTAACTACATTTCTAGCCCCATCGAAGTGTTGGCGACGCTGCCTCCCAAGCAACTGCTCGACGAACTCTTAGGACGGATATTAGTCGGTGGCATTGGTCGGCTCTATTTTGAACGGCAGCAAAATCAGGGGCGGATCTTGTGGAGCCAAAATGGTGTTTTGCAATCGGTGTTAGAGAAGCTTCCGGCTGCTTTATTTCAGGGTGTGATTTTAGAGCTCAAGCGACTCACTCACCTGCCCATGATTCCGGTGCAGAAGCCTCGGCAAGCAGACATTGAGCGGCTTTATCAAGATTCCCGCCTGCTGCTGCGCTTTCGAGTCATGCCTGGTACTTACGGTGAGGAGGCGACGCTGCAAGTGTTGCGGGGGGCAGCCCTTAAGTTTTATCAACAGCAACAACTCGCGACCCTCAGCCGAGATGCTCTGGGGATTGCCCAACAGCTCCAACGCAAGCTCGACGAAATTCGCGATCGCGCTCAACAAGATCTCAGTCTAGCCAGCAATTCGTTAGAAGCCTTACCTGCTCTCAATCAACTGCTGCAAAGCGTCGATCAACAGCTGAAAAACTTATCGGCGTTCCAAGGTACAGAAGCTGACGTTTCTAAGCCAGATTCGCTAGATGATCTCTGAGTGCTAAGCAACGCTGGCTAGAAAGAATCCCAGCAGAAGGGGGGAGTGCATTGCCAAGCTGCATCAAGCTTTTGCAATAAGACGCGATCGCCGTCATATTCGATCTCACGCGTCCAGACCAGTTCGGTTGCCCGCCGTAAGCCACAAAACAGTTCGGTTAAGTGCTCGACCGAGGTTTTGACTACTGCGGGGACAGGCTGAGAAACGGGGTGCATACGCTCGGCGGTGAAATTAGCGGTAATCGTTTGATCGCCTAAGACTGGATCGCTGACTTGAAACGTGAGAATAAACGGCGCACCCGCTTTAACAGGGCGCAACCGAAACGCCGTAGGGATATCAACCAATCGCCACATAAAACCACCCCCAATTTCGCCAAATCGATGGGTCAGCCCAAACAATTGCGAGGGTTGATGAATGGCAGGTGGTCGTTGTTGTTCTCGCACGAGATGAGGAAAGGGATCTTCGGGGTAGGTGTTCCACACGACGGTTCGCACTTGATCTCGCAGTGCCGACAAAAAACCCAATAACCCGCGATAGGCATCGGCATTGAGCGCCACCCATTCTTGCACCACAACCGAGAGCGATCGCGGCGGCGTATCAGATTGCTCAAATTGCAACATGACATATCCCAACAATTTGTTGGCTTCGAGATAGCAGTAGATTTCGCGTCCTGGTGCTGGCCTTAGTCGAGCTTGCCACTGCCAAGGTTGTCGCTGAAGCCAGCCATTGTGTCGCAACGCCGATCGCTGATAAGCCTCTTGTAAAGGTTGAGCATGAGTCTCGGCATCATAGGCAACTACACCAAACCGCTCTGGATACAACGGTAAATGCTGTGTCGCTACAACATATTGATGCACCCGCCCTGTCCATGCCCAACCAAGCCGTCGATAAAACCCATGCTGAAACGGGTAAAGCATCGCCAGCGGCACCTGTTGCGATCGCCACTCTTGCAAGCCTTGCTCTAACATAAACCGCGCCAGCCGTTGCCCCCGCCGCTCTGGAGCCACTGCCACCCCAGCCACCCCCACCGTCGGGAATTCCTGCCCTTCTAGGACTACGTTCAGGTCAAGCCGTGAGTAGGTCGCCACACTTTGCCCGGTCAAGTCATCCACTGCCAAGATCGGCTGATGACCCGGGAAAATGAACCCCTGAGCATACCAATTTTGCTCAATCTCAGCATTGGTGCGCAGTGGGGCAAACGATAAACGGTCTAAGTTAACAACTTGGGGCAAATCTGCTTCTTCAGCAGGTCGCAGCGTAATTCCGGTCAGGTTGGTGGTCATGACTCAGCCACTAGGAAGGCTACCCTCTCAGGTTATCCTCTCACTCAGGCAATTTCGCGATCTTGTAAGGTTTCTCTTAAAAAGTGGGAAATAAAGGAGCGATCGCTTCTTATTCAATTAAGTAATAATCAAGCCAACGAACCGTCTAACCAAGCAACTGTCAACCATTAATCATAGTCAGCTAAACACTTTACAAAATATGAGTTGCTAGTACGAATTATGTGTATTCAGAGCATCACGATTGGCTTCAATGAGGAAGAGAAATACTTTCTGGCTTTCGTGTTTGTAGAAGTTTTTGGTGGGGGCTCTACAGACATCATTCAGAACATACTGGGCAATCATCTTGAGGCCGCACGTCATCTAAGATCAAAAGTTCAATTTCAAGCTGATGCGGGTCTACCATCAATTAATTTAACAGCTGATGAATGGCGGACTATGTACGAATCTTTAAACGCGGTTATCTATGGTCTTGGCCCAAGCGAGTTACATACTTGT
>CBIHQL010000286.1:0-5910 GCA_966211855.1 uncultured bacterium | reverse complement strand
CATTCAAATGAATAGTCTGCCCAACCTAGAAAAGAATCTAGTCCAGGCAGAAGAATTGATTGACCTCGCTGTCCGGAAGGGAGCAGAGTTGATCGGTTTGCCAGAAAACTTTTCTTTTTTGGGCGATGAAGAAATCAAAATTTCTCAAGCTGAGGCGATCGCGCTAGAAAGCGAAAAATTTCTCAAAACAATGGCGCAGCGGTTTCAAGTCACCCTGCTCGGTGGTGGATTTCCAGTTCCGGCGGGAAATGGCAAGGTTTACAACACCGCACTGCTCGTTGACCCCAATGGACAAGAACTAGCTCGCTACGAAAAAGCCCACTTATTTGATGTCAACCTGCCCGACGGCAATACCTACCGCGAGTCTAATACAGTCGTTGCGGGTCTTCGCATGCCGGATGTTCACCCAACCAAAGAATTTGGCAATCTAGGTCTTTCGGTGTGCTACGACGTACGCTTTCCTGAGCTATACCGTCATTTGTCGCAAATGGGAGCTGAGGTGCTGTTTGTCCCTGCTGCTTTCACGGCTTACACAGGCAAAGACCACTGGCAAGTTTTACTCCAAGCTCGTGCGATCGAAAACACTTGCTATGTGATTGCCCCTGCCCAAACGGGACGACACACCAGCCTGCGCCAATCTCACGGTCACGCCATGATCATCGACCCCTGGGGAACCATCTTGGCAGACGCAGGTGACCAACCAGGAGTGGCGATCGCAGCCATCGAACCTTCGCGAATTGATCAAGTCCGGCGGCAAATGCCCTCTTTACAACACCGCGTCTTCGTCTAAATCATCGCGGCTCAGCGGGGGAAACCAGCGCATCTTGTAACGAAACATGTACATTAGACAGGATGAGTTCTGAGGCAGTAATGGCTGATCTATTTGCCTGGGTGACTTCCTCCCCCGTTTTTTCATCGTCCTGGTTGAATGGAGCCCCCCTCCTAGCTACCGCAGCAGAAACAGAAGTGAACAGTGCCCTAGTGCTGGCTGGGGTGCTGTTGAGTCTGGTTGTTGTCTACTTAGCGAGTAAGGTAGGGGGCGAAATTTGTGCCCGCATCGACCTGCCCCCGGTTTTGGGTGAGCTAGTTGGCGGAGTTGTTGTGGGTGTTTCGGCGCTGCACTTACTCATGTTTCCTGAGGGTGCGGCTGATGGGTCGTCTTCGCTAATCATGAATTTCCTGCAAGCAACGGGAGGTTTGAGTCCAGAGGCGATCGCAGGTACGTTTCAAGCTGAAAGTGAAGTGATTTCCGTCTTAGCTGAGCTGGGCGTGATCATTTTGTTATTCGAGATTGGTCTAGAGTCGGATCTGAAAGAATTGATTCGGGTCGGCCCCCAAGCTGCGATCGTGGCTGTAGTCGGTGTGGCTGTTCCTTTTGCAGCGGGTACTGCTGGGCTAATCACCATTTTTGGGGTGCCAACTGTACCTGCCATTTTTGCTGGGGCAGCCTTAACTGCAACCAGTATTGGCATTACCGCTAGAGTATTAGCAGAAATTCAACAACTCACCTCGAAAGAAGGCCAAATCATCATTGGTGCGGCAGTTTTAGATGATGTCCTCGGCATTATCGTTTTAGCCGTTGTTGCTAGCTTGGCTAAAACTGGCGAAATCGAGGTTGCTAACGTCCTCTACCTGATTGTCAGCGCAGGTGTTTTCCTAATCGGTTCGATCTTTCTAGGTCGCTTCCTCAGTCCCTTTTTTGTTGGCTTGGTGAACAACCTGAAGACGCGAGGGCAACTGCTAATTTCGGCGCTAATTTTTGCCTTTATCTTGTCGTATATTGCCGCTGCGATTCAACTGGAAGCGATTTTGGGGGCTTTTGCAGCGGGTTTGATTTTGGCAGAAACCGAAAAACGCCACGAACTCGAAGAACAGGTGATTCCGATCGCCGATATGTTGGTGCCGATTTTCTTTGTGACCGTTGGTGCCAGAACTGACATCAGCGTCTTAAACCCCGCCGTACCCAGCAACCGCGAAGGGCTAATTATGGCGGCATTTTTGATTGTTGTTGCTATTATCGGCAAAGTAGTGACGGGCTTTACGCTCGTTGGGCAACCCAACATTAACCGACTCGCGATCGGGGTGGGTATGATTCCGCGAGGTGAAGTGGGCTTAGTGTTCGCAGGGGTCGGCTCAGCAACAGGTGTGCTCTCCAAACCCTTAGAAGCCGCCATTATCGTCATGGTGATTTTGACGACCTTTGTAGCTCCGCCTGTCCTAAGGTTGGTGTTTCAAAAGGGTGCCGAGGCAGACGCTGCTGACGAACTCAATGCCTTAGAACCATCAACTACTCAGCCTTTAGCTACTAATTTAACGCCACCCACTGAGGCAGTTCCCGTATCTGTCGAGACAGAGTCTGACCAAGAACCTCAATAAAGTGCTTAACTTGCATATCCGGTTCCTGAGACAAAAATGAGAGAGTTGCCATCCTGAATTAGAATTTTGATCTTTGGATTAAGCATATTGAGTGAAACTTGCAGGTTGCTATCTGCGTCGAAGTTCCTAATCAAGAATTTTGATCAGGGTTAACGCAAAGGTGGCTCATTCCACTCCAGTCGCCTGCAAGTTGCATCCATTCAATTTTGCGTTCAACTGAAGAATCAATCGGTGTGAGGAGTCAGTGTGGAAACAGATTTCAGTTGAGAGTTACCTAGGCAATCTCTCTGGAGATCACAAAATCTTGGGAGGCAGGTCAATTCTGGATGGACAAACACATGGTCAACTCGGCTGTGTTTGACCCAAATCTATGGTATTTTTCAACGCAGTCCTGACCTGTGGATTGAGTAGAGGAAGATAGCCCAGATTGGAGTCTGCTAACCCATTGGGGATTGCCAACTCGCCAACAGCTTAAGCGACACGATATCGACGAGGAGAAATCACAGTGAGGCTTCACTGGCTATTACCCAGTCTTCTGGGCATTGTTTTGCTGTCATCCCCGGCAGAAGCGGCTAGATTACAATCTTGGCAATTTGATGCTGACCAAAATCGGTTAGATTTTACGACCGATGATGGCGTTCAACCCAGAGCTCAACTGATTGCCAATCCGACCCGACTGGTGATCGACCTACCCGGCACCAAGGTGGGTGGTGCTTTGCGAAATCGAGCCGTAGGAGGTGCAATTCGGGCGATTCGTGTGGGGCAATTTGACCCCCAAACTACGCGAATTGTGGTGGAATTGGCTCCTGGCTATACGATGGATCCCCAGCAGGTACGCTTTCGGGGTCGCACGGCTAATCAGTGGTCGGTGCAATTCCCTGAGCCCCAACGAGTTGCGATCGCGCCAACTCCCAACCCTCAGCCTTTACCCAACCGACCTCCCCTATCCCCTCAGCCTACTAACCCTGGCACAGACATTAGAGGGACGATCGCTCAAATTCAGGGAGTCCAGACTACGCCAGATGGGTTGTTTGTCCGCACTACGGGGCGACCTACCAAGCTAGATATTAACCATCGGGAAAGCCGTCAAAGAATTGAAATCACCCTGGATGGCACGCTGATTTCTCCTCAAGCCACCAAAGATTTAGCCATCAATCGCTATGGCATTAACCGTCTCCAGTTGACTCAGGTTAAGACTTCACCACCCGTGGCTCGCATCACTTTGAATGTGGCGAAGAATAGTCCCCGATGGCAGGCGACCATCAGCGATTTAGGGGGCGTGGTGCTGGTGCCGCTTGGTGAAGTTGCGAGTAATCCTGACCCTCGTCGGCCTGGTGGCAATGACAATAATTCATCGAATAATCCGCCTAGCAACAATCAGCCTGCTACTATTCAGGCCGTGGAGCTTAATACCAGTAGCAATCAACTACTGATTCGGTCTGATCGCCCTGTGCAATACAGCAGCGGTTGGGATCGGGCTTCGGGCAGTTATCGACTTTTGCTCTCTCCGGCTCGACTTGCTGACCAAGTGCGCGGCCCTCAACTCAATGCCAGTAGCCCGCTTCTGCGAGTTCGATTACGCCAAGAAGATGCTCAGACTGTGGCAATCTTGGTGCAGCCTGCTGCGGGTGTGCAACTGGGAGATGTGAATCAACCTAGCAGTCAGATTGTGGCTCTACAGTTACAGCGATCGCGCCCAGCAGTTCCCCCCTCGGGTTCTCCGATTGGCTCGATTCCGGTTCCACCACCGATTACAGGTACACCTCCGACTACCACCTTACCGAGAGCACCACGCGGCAAGGTCTTAGTTATCGTTGATCCCGGTCATGGCGGCCCTGATCCTGGTGCGGTGGGTGTCAACGGCTTGCAAGAAAAGGGAATTGTCTTCGATATCTCTCAAAAAATTGCGGCTCGTCTAGAGCAACAAGGTGTACAGGCTGTTCTCACGCGACCCGACGATCGCGATCTCGACTTGGAGCCGAGAGTAGCGATGGCAGAGCGATTGGATGCGACAGTATTTGTGAGTATTCACGCTAACTCCATCAGTTTGAGTCGCCCAGACGTAAATGGGTTAGAGACTACCAAAGCGGCGATCGCTTGGCGCGCACCATCCATAACAGCATCTTGCAAAGCATAAATATTCCAGATCGAGGTGTTCGTTCGGCTCGCTTTTACGTCTTACGTCGCACCTCTATGCCTGCGGTCTTAGTTGAGGTTGGTTTTGTCACAGGAGCCGATGATGCTGCTAAGCTGTCAACGGATAATTACCGTTCGCAAATGGCAGATGCGATCGCGCGAGGCGTCCTTCAGTACCTGCAACAAAACTAATTCACTCTCCCAAACTCGAATCATCAGTGGTGAACCGTTCACAGCCTAACTCCAGCACTTCTAACCAGTTCAGAGCCGCCTCTGAAACTCCTCGGTCAGAGCCAAGTTGGCTTTCGCCGATTGCTGAACCCCCTGAAGATCCTGGACGCGCCCCCATTGGCGTGTTTGATAGCGGGGTCGGGGGTCTGACAGTGCTTCGGGAGCTGTATCGGCAACTACCCAATGAATCGATTTTGTATTTTGGAGATACGGCCCGACTTCCCTATGGCACCCGCTCTCAGGCTGAAATTCTCCAGTTTGTGCGCGAGATTCTCGCCTGGATGGTGCAACAGCGGGTCAAAATGGCGATCATGGCCTGCAATACAAGTTCCGCTCTCGCCCTCGAAGCCGTCAGAAAAGAATTTGACATTCCTATCCTGGGCTTGATTTTGCCGGGGGCGTTGGCTGCGGTTCAGCAGGGCCGACGAATCGGGGTCATTGCCACCCCTGCCACAGCGGCTAGCAACGCTTATCGACAAGCCGTCCTAGAAGTAGATAGCACAGCAGAGGTTTGGCAAATCGGCTGTCCAGAGTTTGTGCCTATTGTGGAGGGCAATCGGATTGCTGAGCCTTATACTTACCAGGTGGCTCAAGAATATTTAACGCCTCTCCTCCAACAAGAGATCGATACACTAGTCTACGGTTGTACTCACTATCCGCATCTAGCGCCCGTTTTACGCACGATTTTGCCCCGGTCGGTCAAGCTAATTGATCCGGCTGTGCATGTTGTAGCCGCTGCTGCTCAAGAGCTAGATGTTCTGGGCTTACGCAACACTCGCCTCCCCCAACCAACGCGATTTTGTGTCAGCGGTAACCCAGACCAGTTTGCCCAAGTTTCAGTCCAGTGGCTCGGTTGCACCCCAGTCGTCGAAAAAATTGATTTACCTGACATGTTGAGTCAAGTTGCGCCTCTCAAGCCCAGAGATTAATTGCATTCCGTAGTACTCATAATACTTAAACCCCCTGTAGGCTTCCTGAGCGAGGAAAAATACAGGGGGTTTTAAGTAGTCAGAGTCAATCATTACCAAGCCAAAGAAATATGAGTTAAAGACCGATCACCTCCTGAGTGATATAGGTAAGCTCGGACGGGTCAAACGAATAATTTATCGCGATATAGCTGTCGCCATAGAAGTTAGGACGCAGCTTCCTTGAGAACAATCTCCATCG
>CBIHQL010000285.1:0-5934 GCA_966211855.1 uncultured bacterium | reverse complement strand
GGGCGATCGCAATTCCTCTAGGGATTGTGGGTGCTGTACAGCAAAACCGCTGGGGCGATCGCGTGCTGCAAGTGATTAGCTATATCGGGCAAGGATTTCCCAGCTTTATCACGGCGTTGCTGTTGCTAATCGTGGCTCAAAACACCTCTCCTCTATTTCCCGTAGGTGATATGACGAGCATTAACCATGCTGACTTATCACCCCTGGGCAAAGCTTTGGATGTGGGTTGGCACTTACTTTTGCCAACGATCGCCCTCAGCATCACCAGTTTTGCGGGTTTGCAGCGGATCATGCGGGGTGAGTTGCTCGATGTATTGCGCCAAGACTACATTCAAACTGCCCGTGCCAAAGGTTTGCCCGAAAACCGAGTCATTTATGTTCACGCCCTCCGCAATGCCATTAACCCGTTGATCACCTTATTGGGGTTTGAGTTTGCGGGTCTCTTGAGCGGAGCTTTCATCGCCGAATATTTCTTTAACTGGCCCGGTCTAGGGCGCTTAATCTATCAAGCAGTGATCGCTCAAGATTTGTATTTGGTGATGGCGAGTTTAATGATGGGGGCGGTCATGCTCATTGTCGGCAACCTATTAGCAGACTTGCTATTGAAGGCAGTAGACCCTCGAATCAGTCTAGGTAAAAACTCCTAAAGCATTCACCTGGGAAGCTTGTGAACCATGTTTTCACAAATTTATTATGCGGCTCGCTCTCGCCAAAATGGGGATTATTTAACCGCTCGCTTAAAGCAGCAAAACAGTGATGCGTTGGCCCAATACTTGCTGCTGTTCAAAGAAGATTTTGAAGTCCTCAGCTATTTGAATGCTCACGCCAGCGACTTGAGCGATCGCTTTGCCGTAGAGTCGGTAGCAGGAAGTCAGATTGGCGGGCTACTGAAACGTTGGAGCTTTGCAGGCATCGGACTGGTTCAAGACCCTCTCACACCTCGGATAGAGTTAATGGCAACCAGCTCTTGGACAGAATTGCTTTAAGTCTTGCTCAGGTCTGGATTTCATTAATTTTTTGCCACAATCTATCTCGCTATAGATGCCGAACAGCAGCAAATTCTACGAAATTAAGTGCAGTTATTCAGGAAGTTTTTGACATTCTTCCTGTTAGCAACCCATAGTAACTGCTACATTTTGGAGAACTCTATTATGCAATCTATTCGCATCAACTTAGCAACTGTATTACGTCCGGTGCGCTTCTTAGTAATTGCTTTTACTTGTGCTGTACTGCTATTTACCCAAGCAATGCCCGCTTTTGCTGCTAGCAACCCCCTCTATTCTGGTAGCAGCAGCGTTACCAAGGGTGAAGACCAACTCAAAGGCATCGAGAGCAAGTCTATTGATGCCCTAGAAGCAGGCCACCCCTACGGCATGAAAGAAGAGCAAGAGTTAACCAAGGGTAAAGGCTTGAACGCAGCTCAAGGTGATGCTGATATTGATAAGATGTATCGGCCTTCTAACTCTCAGGATGCACCTCCTTCAGTAGAGCAAACCATTCAAAAGAACCTAGAAAAGCTCGAAGGTAAATAGACCTTAGGGTTGTAAGTTTCTGAATCTACGTCACTCTCAAATTTCTCAGGTAGCTTGGGGTAGGCTTAAACCTATCCCATTTTTTTGCGTTTCAGTCCCTGTCCTGTCCTTCACCTGGCAATCATCATGCTGGCAGCCCTTTTGTTCGATCTTGATGGCACTATCACTAACACCGACCCACTGCACTTCAAAGCCTGGCAAGAGCATCTCAGACCCTATGGCTTGAATATTGATGAAGTCTTCTACAAAACACGCATTAGTGGTCGCACGAACCCAGTGATCATCCAAGAGATCTTGCCGCATTTGTCGCCCGCAGAGGGGGTTGCGATCGCAGACCATAAAGAAGCTCGATTTCGGGAGTTAGCGACTCAAGAGATTACTGCTCTAGCGGGTTTAGAGACGGTGCTAGCTTGGAGCCAAGCGCAAGGACTGAAGCAAGCGGTAGTCACAAATGCCCCAACTGACAACGCCCGCTTCATGCTGCAAACGCTGCAACTAGACGCTCATTTTGAAACAGTGATCATCTCTGATGAAATTGGCGTGGGCAAGCCCGATCCTGCACCTTACTTATTAGCGTTAGAACATCTAGAAGTTGAAGCGAAAGCAGCCTTAGCATTTGAAGACTCACCTTCTGGGATTCGTTCTGCTGTGGCAGCAGGCATTCCGACTGTAGGGATTGCCTCAACTCACACACCAGAAATACTTTACGACTTAGGAGCAATGCTGGTGATTCCTGACTTTACTGACGAGCAATTGGCGGCTTTGTTGGGGATGCCTCATGCCACTCAGTTATTGACACAAAAAAGCTGAAACTCTTAGCGAATTTCAGCGAGACGGTAAATGAGTGTTCTTAGGAATAGGGCGTTAGTTTAGAGTTAGATAGAGTTTAGATATAAACCGCTCCCAAAAGTTGGAGAGGCAAAGCGATCGCAGTTGCTGTTGCTAGAGGCTTGGCAGATGAGATGCAACTAGTCTACGGAAGCGCGATCGCAACTTCTGTATCATCTGACACTTGGCTGTCAATAACCGTAGCTATTGACCAGGCTGGCCTTTCTGGAATGCCTTCTGCACCAACTCATCGCGATCGCCAGCAGCAGCAGAGTCGGGGCGAAGATCGTGAGCCATGTTCTTAAAGTCAGAAGGATCACCCGTCGGTTCTGCATGGGTTTCGATGGGCTTAGCTTCAGGAACCTTATGTTCTGGTGCCGTGGCTTTGTTAGCAGCGTTTGCACCTTCACCACTGCGATCGATGTCACTGACGCTGTATTCTTTGGAAGCTTCGTAGTCAGCTTCTACATTAACCTTGGGTGCTTTTTGCTCTCCAGCTTGGATCTCTTCTGTTAACTGTTCGGCATCAAAATTTTGTGATTCTGCTGTATTTAAGTCAGTGCTTGAATCTGACATTTTATAACTCCTTTTTTGAATTCTTCTTTATTTGCTCACAAGGGTCACTCTATCAAATTGGTTCTTGATTCCCTCAATACCCTGGGGCATATTCTCATCCTCCCCCTTTTGAGAGATTGCGACAGATTAATTCTAATCAGCAAGTTCTCTCTCTTGAGGGGCGATCGCTGGTTCAAAAATTTGTTATGTCTATCCTGAGATATCTAATAACTTTCTGGAGATAAAAATTATGGCTTCTGATCATGAAACTGGGCGATCGCAACTACTAAACGAAGAAACTACAAAAGTTGTGCAGGCATTTAATCAATTAGACACGGATGCCAAACTGGCACTGCTTTACTATGTCTACGAAAAAATGGGTGAATCAATTACCCCGGCAGCTCCAGCAGCGACTGATCCTGACTTAGCACCCAAGCTATTAGGAGATTTTTACAACTTAGGCAATGATGAACAACTGGCAATTATGCGTCAGATTGTGAATTGTGAAGATAGCGAATATTCACGAGCCTACGGATCTTTGAAAGAAAACAATCAGTTGATGGTCTGGTTTGCTTGGGCGCAAGCAATGGGTGATTCTGTTGTTGATCTACCTGATGGTTATAATGCCACTCAAAGCATCAATGATGTGCTTTCTCAAATAGAGAAATTAGGATTTGAACATCAAATTTCGATGCTGCGAGAAGTAGCTGCCAATATGGGTCATAGCGATGTTCGCCCCATTCCTACACAGGCAGAGACTGGCAAAACATCTAGCCTCTAACACCCCATTCTTGTATTATTAGCTCCCCCGGTTTGAGAGGCGCGATTTTTCGTGTCTCTTTATTTTTTAGGAAGTTTCTCATGCCACAGCAATCGCGATATCGCATTTTGTCTTTGGATGGGGGTGGTGTCCGTGGCATCATTCCGGCTATCTGGTTACACCATTTAGAAGAGCGTCTTGGCTACCCACTTCGCAACTATTTCGACTTAATTGCTGGCACTTCAACGGGTGCTATTATTGCCTGTGCAATTTCGGCTGGCATTCCTGCCTCACGTATTGTGCAGTTCTACCGCGAGGAAAGTCAGGAAATATTTCCAGCTCCCGCTTCTCGACTGTGGAACCGGGTCTTACGCACCTTTAATGAAGGCATTAGTGCCCCTCGTTATAGTGAAGAAGGTTTAGCACGAGTTTTGCAACGGGTATTTGGCAATACTCGCTTTGCAGAACTAGCTGTAAAACCGACTTTGATCACCAGTTACGACACGTTAAATCGTGAAGCTGTAGTGTTCAAAAACACAAAACCCTTACACGCTGACTTGCCTGTTTGGGAAATTTGTAAGGCATCGGCCTCAGCACCTTCATTTTTTTCGGCACATGTTATGCAAATTGGCGAGCAAAAAGTGCCTTTGATTGATGGGGGTGTGGTTGCCAACAATCCAACCGCTTGTGCGATCGCTGAAGGAGTAAGGATTAATTCTGCTACCTCTACTTCTAGCCGACTGGATCTGGCTAATTTCATTGTGGCTTCGTTTGGAACTGGATCGAGTACTCGCCCCATTAGCATTGCCGAAAGCCAGGAATGGGGGCCTTTAGAATGGGCAATTCCCATTGTTGATGTTTTGTTTGATGGCTCTGCTGATGCGGTCGATTACATCGCTAGTTATTTATTAGCAGACGAGCATTATTTCCGATTTCAGACGCCGTTAGATACAGCCTATGATGACCTTGACCGTGCTGATCCTGCTAACTTAATGGCTCTGACCCAACTTGCCGAACGTTACTTAGCCGAGGATGGCAAGGTGTTGATCGATCGCCTAGCTGATCTGCTCAAGACTGGCCCTATTTTGTCGCTAGAAACCACTCTTTAAAGCCAGGTTTAACTATTTCTAGTATTTGAAAATTTAGGAAGAGGCGATCGCAACTTCACAACTGCTAAAAGCGATCGCCTCTTTTTATTCACCCAAATCAACATCGTTTCAGATAGTTTCACATGACATCAGGACAGGGTAAGTTTAGGAGATAGATGAGCAACTGTAGAGTTAGCTTAACCCTAAAATCTGCTCTGACAAATATTTGCCATCATCACTATTTAATTGAGGATAAGATTGTGAAAAAATTATTGATACGAATTGTGTTAATCGATTAAGTTAAGTAAGCTTAAAGTCCAGAACTTTTTTGAGGGAAGTCAGTTAAGGTATCAATAACCTGAAATTTAATTGAGCAAATATCTAAGGCTACTAGCGCAAACTGAGAGTGTAACAGTGGCCTAATTTATCGGTTTGCGGTCAGGGTTCGCAACAGTTGAGGGAGTATTGATCGCAGGCGCATGAACTGGCTGTTCCGAGAGATGGGCTGGCGGTTGCTTCCTGGAAGCCTTGCTGCTGTTGTGGTTGCTGGTTTAGCTCAGTTCGGAGTTTGGCAACCCCTAGAGCAAAGTGTTTATCGTGCGCTTTTTCAATTGCGGGGGCCTATCCCTTGGGATTCGCGATTGGTTGTGGTAGCGATCGATGATCAGAGCTTACAAGCATTAGGGCAATTTCCCTGGTCGCGCCGATACTACAGTACTTTACTCCAAGAGCTATCGACTGCGGATCCAGCAGTTGTTGTATTTAACTTAGTGTTTCCTGAGCAAAGCCCTGATGACTCTCAGTTGGCGCAGGCGATCGCTCAACAAGGCAGTGTGGTTTTGGCTCAAGGGTGGGATGCCATTAATGCTCCGCTTCCGCCCACCCCCTTACTGCGGTCTAACGCAATGGCTATTGGGCATGTGTCTCAAAATAAAGACACCGATGGCTTAACCCGCAACGTTAGCCTATACACGCAAGGATTTCCGGCGTTAGGGTTAGCGGCGATCGCAGGATACAAACTCACTCAAGGCGATGTACCTTTACTAGACTTAGACCAAGATTTGTGGATCAATTGGCCTGGGCCTGTCGCTCAGTTACAGAAATATTCTTTTATAGATGTCCTAAGGGGTGAAGTTCCTGCATCAGCATTTCAAAACAAAATTGTTTTAGT
>CBIHQL010000284.1:0-5934 GCA_966211855.1 uncultured bacterium | reverse complement strand
TATCGAGGAACTCAATATGCGGACAGAATGGGTCGCGAAGCGTCGCGGGCAGAGTAATGTGACTCAAATGCACTACGCCCGTCAGGGAATGATCACGGAAGAAATGCAGTATGTTGCTCAGCGCGAAAACCTTCCGGTAGACCTGATTCGGGATGAAGTCGCACGGGGTCGGATGATTATTCCGGCGAACATCAACCACATCAACCTCGAACCAATGGCGATCGGCATTGCTTCGAAGTGCAAAGTCAACGCCAATATTGGTGCCTCTCCCAACTCCTCTAATTTGGATGAAGAAGTTGCCAAGCTGCATTTGGCAGTGAAGTACGGGGCTGATACGGTGATGGACTTGTCCACCGGGGGCGGCAACTTAGACGAGATCCGCACCGCCATTATCAATGCCTCACCTGTACCAATCGGCACCGTTCCCATCTATCAAGCGTTGGAATCAGTTCACGGCAATATTGAGAAACTCACCGCTGACGACTTCCTGCACATCATTGAGAAGCACGCTCAGCAAGGTGTGGACTACATGACCATCCACGCTGGGATTTTGATTGAGCACTTACCTCTGGTGAGAAACCGGATCACTGGCATTGTCTCTCGCGGTGGCGGTATCTTGGCGCGGTGGATGTTGGCGCACCATAAGCAAAATCCGCTCTACACCCATTTCCGCGACATCATGGAGATTTTCAAGAAATATGATGTCTCCTTTAGCTTGGGTGACTCGCTGCGTCCCGGTTGCACCCACGATGCCTCTGATGAAGCGCAATTGGCAGAACTCAAAACCCTAGGCCAACTCACTCGTACTGCTTGGGAAGATGACATCCAAGTGATGGTGGAAGGCCCCGGTCACGTCCCTATGGATCAAATTGAGTTCAACGTCCGCAATCAAATGGAAGAGTGTTCAGAAGCGCCCTTCTATGTGCTTGGCCCTCTAGTGACTGATATTGCCCCCGGTTACGACCACATCACCTCCGCGATCGGTGCCGCAATGGCAGGTTGGTATGGTACGGCGATGCTCTGCTATGTCACTCCCAAAGAACACCTCGGCCTACCCAATGCCGAAGACGTACGGAATGGCTTGATTGCCTACAAGATTGCCGCCCACGCAGCGGATATTGCGCGTCACAGACAAGGGGCACGCGATCGCGACGACGAACTCTCTAAAGCACGTTACAACTTCGACTGGAACCGTCAGTTTGAGTTGGCCCTTGACCCAGAGCGCGCCAAAGAGTACCACGACGAAACCCTTCCCGCCGACATCTACAAAACCGCTGAGTTCTGCTCCATGTGCGGACCTAAGTTCTGCCCCATGCAGACCAAGGTTGATGCCGATGCCCTGACTGAGCTAGAGAAGTTCCTCGCTAAGGAAGCCGTTCCTCAAGGCTAGGGCTACGCTTTCAAGCAAATCTGACCTCTCCCCAAACCCCTCTCCTGCAAGGCGAGGGGCTTTGAATCTTGCTCCCCTTCCTTACTAGGGAAGGGGCTGGGGGTTAGGTCTGTTTATGCGTGCAATTCTTTCCAACGAGTTTGTAAATCTTGAATTGTAAACACCGCTTGGAACTTCAGCCCTTCTTTCTCGTACAGTTCTGCTCCTCCCTGTTGGCGATCGACTAGGGAAATGACTTCCTCAACTGAATAACCTGCATCACGGAGCCGTTGCACTGCTTTCATTGCCGAACCGCCAGTGGTCACGACATCTTCTAAAACCACCACAGAGCTGTTGGCGGGTAAGGTTAAGCCCTCGATATAGGCTTGAGTGCCGTGGCCTTTTGCTTCTTTACGGATGATTAGAGGGGCGATCGCTCGACCTTCATATGCTGCCACTATGCTTACAGCCGTCACGATCGGGTCTGCACCTAGCGTTAAACCAGCTACAGCCTGGGTATTCTCTGGTAGCAGCGAAAGTAAGATCCGCCCTACACCAACAGCTCCATAAGGATGAAGCGTCACCTGCTTACCATTGATGTAATAAGAACTCTTTTGTCCTGAAGATAGGGTGAAATCACCTTCTTTGTAGGCAACTTCACATAAGAGATCTAATAACTGCTGCCGTACTTGGGGTAAGTCAGCGTTGATCAGTGAAGAAAAATCGCGAGTTTGGACTAAAATTCCGTCAGTCATGGTAAGAGCAGGTAAAGTTGAAGAACCCTAAAAGGCAGATCATAATCTAGCGCTGCCAGCTACTGATCTTAAACTCAGTGATGAGTTAGTATTTAACCGAAAAAATGAGGAGTACTGCTATGGGCATGAGGTTTAAGGGTTTATTTAGTCTTTTCATGATGGCTACTACATCAACTGTCTTTGCCTCTGCTGGAGTAGCACAAGAAGCTGTAACTGTGACCCCTATCGTTATTGAGCCGACCGCAGAAGCTTTTGAGCGGGTATTTTTTGCAAATTCTGGCAATTTTTATAGAGATCAATCTCTCAACCGCCAAATCGACTTTTTCTTAGGGAAAGGCACATTGCTAAGAAATTCATACCCTGAAAACGAAATTGCTCGTGATGCCCGTCGCACCAGAATTCTCTACAACGATGCGCTCAAGCAGCAAGTGTCTTCAGGGCCTCTACTCCGGACGCCTGACCTGCCCAGTCCTTACGATACATCTCTGTTGGTGAATCCGACTCTATATCTCAATCGCTCCACTGTGAATGGTACTGTGCCTGTCAGTGGTGAGCTGCTGTTTGAGCCATTACCCCGCTAAGTCATTCTTCAAGCTGCAAAGCTCTCTGAAAAAGCTTGCCGATCTGGGGTGTTTTTGAGCAGGCATCTTGAAAACACCTCAATCACAGCGATCGCCGCAATGAATGTGAGTCAAGGTATGAATAGTGTCTGAGTCCAGGGTGCAGGAGTTGAACCCGCCTAAGGCGAATTATGAGTTCGCTGCCTATACCGCTCGGCCAACCCTGGTTGAGCTTACGATTATATCCTGATATTTCAGTGTCTAGGTTAGTAATCTAAAGCGACGAGCCGGATTTTCTGTTTCTATTATGAAATAATACTTACCTCTCTTGGCAACGAGATCGCATTTTTGACAAATTTTTGCCGTTTTGAGATTAATCTTTTGAAAGCGCACGGTTTTGATCAGCCATGAAATTAAATACAAATGTGGCTCTGACACTGATTTTGCTGACCTTGATGTTTGGCGCAGGTTTAGTGAGCGCTGCCTGGGGGTTTGCGTTGGGTCGAGAAGCTCTGAAAGGAATTACTCAACCCGATGTGCGACCCACTAGCAACTTGGCGAACCGGGGTAAAGGCACACCAACACGGCGTGAAGAAGCAGTATTTCTCAAAGAGGAAGAGGTCTTGGCTCGCGTCAAGGCTCGGATTTCAGGCAAAGACAAAGCCGAGGACGATAAAGCAGAGTCAAACAAAACCAAAGAGCTTAGCAGCGAGCCTGAGGCAGAATCAAAAACTGCGATCGCCAAGCCTCAATCCGGATTTCCAGTGGTTGGGCAAGATCAAGGTGTCGTTTTTGAGGTGGATGCGGCTCGCCAACAAGGTGGATCGCTACTGCTAGATGTCAAAATGCGCAATGAAGGCAAGCAAACGGTTCGCTTTCTCTATAGCTTTCTCAATATCACGGATGACCGGGGTCGGCCCCTGAGCGCAACAGCAGAAGGCTTACCTAACGAGTTGCCTCCATCGAGTGAAACATTTTCTGGTACTGTGAGTATTCCTACTGCTCTGTTGGGAGATGCCAACAATCTTTCCTTAGCGTTAACCGATTATCCAGATCAAAAACTTCAGTTAGCAGTGTCGGAGATCCCCATTGCCCAATGAAGGGCGGCGTGAGGTTAAAGTGCAGCACAGATCGGGTGTCGCCTCCTTTCATGCTTTAAGGCAGATGCGGTCTGGAGTTGATGTAGCCTGTATATCTTAATTTGCAGATGGTTGCCCCTTCTCTGAATGCGCTTGAGGCGAGTGCCCCGCTCCAACTGACTGGGGCTGATGTTGTCCTGCGCTTATTGTCTGTGTTGCTGCTGATTGCGATCAATGCCTTTTTTGTCACGGCTGAGTTTTCGATTGTGTCTGTGCGGCGATCGCGCATTAACCAATTGGTAGGGGCTGGCGATATTCAGGCCAAGACGGTTCAAGATCTTCAGCGCAGTATTGACCGTCTCTTATCAACCACTCAGCTCGGCATCACCTTATCTAGTCTGGCTTTGGGGTGGATTGGTGAGAGCACAATGGCTGTGCTGATGGCTAGTTGGATGCTGCAATTGCCACTACCAGAAGCAACTCGGCAGGCGATCGCTCATTCACTAGCCATACCAGTCGCGTTTTTCTCAATTGCCTATCTCCAGATTGTCTTGGGTGAGTTGTGTCCTAAGTCAGTTGCCATGCTTTACTCTGAGCAATTGGCACGTTTTTTGGGGCCACCGAGTTTGGCGATCGCTCGCTTTTTCAACCCATTTGTCTGGGTTTTAAACCAATCGACCCGTTGGTTGCTGCAACTGGTAGGTATTCAATACACAGGCCAAGGTTGGTACAACCAGGTCACTCCCGAAGAATTGCAACTAATTATTGCCACCTCTAGTGAATCAACTGGGTTAGAGGCTGAAGAACGAGAACTGCTCAACAACGTCTTCGAGTTTGGCGAGGTTTCTGCTGAAGAAGCAATGGTACCCCGCACGAGCATTGCGGCAATTCCTCATCATGCGACGTTTCAAGCTGTTTTAGAAGAAATTGCAGCGTCTGGGCATTCCCACTATCCGGTGATGGGTGAGTCGCTGGATGATATTCGTGGCATTATTTCCTTCAAAGAGTTGGCAGAACCCCTCGCTCAAGGTTTGCTAACGCCAGAAACTAGCATCGAACCGTGGATGCGGCCTGCCCGATTTGTGCCGGAATATATGCCCTTGAGCGACCTATTGCCGTTAATGCAGCGATCGCGACAGCCGATGGTGATGGTTGTTGATGAATTTGGTGGCACCGCTGGGTTAGTGACGCTCAAAGATTTGGTCGCCGAAATTATTGGTGATACCGCAGAGCCCGAAAGCAGCGAAGAATTGACGGTGCAAATGCTGGATGACCAAACATTTCTGGTGCAAGCTCAGCTAGATATTGAGGAAGTCAACGAACTGCTCAACCTCGACTTGCCGATCGCAGATGACTATCAAACAGTGGGTGGTTTTTTAATCGATCAGTTGCAGAAAATCCCCAATCCGGGTGAAACCTGTCTCTACAAAGATTTAGAACTAACGGTGATTTCTGCTGAAGGCCCCCGTCTGCACCAAATTCAAATTCGACGATTAGCTCAACTAGAAACCCAAGAATTACTAGAGCAGTTGGAAGGCTTATCAGAAGGTGATGAAATTGTAGATGCAGACTTGAGCGATGGTCGTGCTGCAACTGAAGCCCGGAGGAGCAACGATCCACTCGGCTTAGATTCTGACTCCTCGACTCTCTAGCCTTGATTTTCGCGATAGGGCAAGGGGTCTTGAGAACCTAATTCTGCAAAGGCGGCTAACCTTAAGCGGCAGGCATCACAAACGCCACAAGCGATCGCTCCACCCGCGTAGCAAGACCAGGTTTGATCCCAAGGCACGCCGAGTTGATTGCCCAGTTGAATGATCTCGGTTTTCTTTAACTCTAAAAGTGGCGTTGCAATTGTAATCGGTTGTCCTTCCCGGCCTTGCTTGGTTCCAAGTCGAAAGACTTCTTGCATCGCCTGAATAAAGTCTGGGCGGCAGTCAGGATAACCGGAGTAATCAAGACTATTGACCCCGATGTAAACTCGCTCAGCCGCGATCGCTTCGGCATAGGCTAAAGCAAAGCTGAGAAAAATTGTGTTGCGGGCAGGCACATAAGTAATCGGAATGTGGGAGGCCATCTCTGCCACAGAGCGATCGCTAGGTACTGCAATTGTTTCATCGGTGAGAGCTGAGCCACCCCACAAGCGTAGATCAAAGGTCACGACCTGGTGCTCC
>CBIHQL010000283.1:0-6001 GCA_966211855.1 uncultured bacterium | reverse complement strand
GTTTTGGCCTGGTCATTGCGCGAGATTTCCCACCCTTGCCCGGTATACCGATCAAAAGCTAGAGCACGCCAAAAGCCTTCTGCTTGCGATCGCACTCGCATCACAATCTGGGGCTTCATCTGACCACGTAAGTTCTGATTAATTTGTGTGTCAAAACCGTAGTAAAAAATATCATCAACTTTGCCTGGCCCCCGATTTTGAGTGCGCTGTTGACCACTAAAGCTACCTTCGCCTTCTCCTTGACCTTCTCTGCCACTGCGAGCATAACCAGGGTTGATAATTCGACTAGTATCAAATTCTCCTTGAAACTCAACAGTGGGGCTAACGGGAAAAGTGCGCAGTTGATAACCGGGTAAACGAGGTAAAAACGCAAAAACAATCAAGCCTAGACTGACTACGGTGAGCAGAAATAGACTAAGACGCTTCGGGGCTAAGTCTGCTCCTTGGAAGCGGAAACCCCGAAAGACCAAACCTAAGCGAGAGCGGTAGTCGAGCACCAGTACGGGCAAGGCGATCGCCACAAACACTAGCAAAAACGGCCCGAAAGCAAGCGTTTGGCTGAGTGTCCCTCCTACCCCCAACAGAATCAAACCAATAATGATTGAGTAGCCTAAATCTTTGCGTCGAGGCAGGTCAAAACTATGCAGTACTTGCAGATGAATTAGTAGCTGCGCCAGTGCCAGACGCGTGTCATTCAACTCACCAAACAACCGCACAAAAAACGCCCCTAACACCACCAGCATCCCGATCGCAATGCAGAACTGGGTGGGAATATTGCGTTGTCGTCGTCGGTGCCAACTCCAGCCAGCCCCAACAAAGCTCAAGGGAATGGCCCAGTAGCTCGTGATCGGCCAATCGGCAATTACGTCTTTAGCTGCGATATCGGTAGCAACGATGCCAATGGTCACTAAGATTTGTACTAAGAGGCGCAGTAAAAGCGAGTCTTCTGCTTCTCTCGGCGGAAGTGTGTCTAGCCGTTGGCTGAATCGCTGCCAAACTGAGCCATTCTGCCGTTGCTGAAGTCCAGAGGTATTGGGCATAGACTGATACAGAAGCTATGTGCCTGGGCAGCTTAACTGCTTCATCTAAGTTGATGCAACAAGCTTCCCAGAAGCTATCCTAACGCTTCTGCACCAGTTGTATAGGTCACCAATACTCAGGAGACAGGCTGAACCGCAAAAGTTAAGGGGTCTTGCTCAGGAAGGTCAAATGTCACTTTTAGGGTGTAAGTGTGATCAGGATGGACGTTCAACAACTCCACACTCAAAGCACCCGCATCGGTTCGATGGGCGATCGCTTGAGCATCTTCACCTTGAAGCGTCAGACTACCTCCACAAGGCATACGCCCCTGCACTCGCAGCCGAGCTTCCCCTTGAGGTTGGTAGCGCAACTCTAATGTCAACAGCCCTGCTGCCGTTAACCATTGACGCTCGACAACTGACTGGCTAGCAGAAACCGTTAAGGTTAGGGATTGCAAAATTTCGCGAGCTGCCAGCAAAGACAAAACCATCCGCTGTTCTGGGGTGGCTTGCTCGTAGCTATTAGGCAATTTTGCAGCTTCATCTCTCATGCCAGCGGCAGGATTGAGAGGTGCTTCGACAGAGCCAGAGCGACTCGGTGACATTAACATCATGCCTGCGAGATCATTGAGCGTATGAGCTTGGTTAGGAAATAATCCTTCCACCGCTCGTACCAACTTAGCGCCTTCCCGCATTGACGACTGCAAGACACTTTGGCACTGCTCAAGCAATTGCGCTAACACAACTTCTGGAACAGGAACCGGAATATTTAGGTTACGGAGCTGCGCGGCCCACAAACGCGGGGGAACCTGTTCGGTGACCCTAGAGTCTACTAAATCAAGTTCATAATCAGAGATCTCCGATTCCCAAGGAAAGAGAGGGGGGTGCCGTTGAATCTCTGTCTGTAATCGACGCTTTAGAAGTGCGTAATATCTGTCTTGCACAGTAAATATTTCTCCGGATCGAAGTGGTTGGCTCCCTGAGTGCGGGGAGAAGGCTGGCAATTCGCTGCAATCAGCGATCGCGAGGTCTATCCCTTCTGAATCCAGTGGATCATAGTCTTCCACTTCAGCACCCTGGTCTAGAGAATCTGTCCCGGTGCGCCCCCCCGAAAAAGGAGTAGCAACGCCAGAAGCAAGAACGCTAGGAAAACTGCTGGGATGTGATCCGGCCTCGTTGAATGGATTCACTGAGCTAGGATCTTGCAGTAGCCACGCGATTAGTTCTCTGGTAATCGATTCAGGATCCGTGTTCATCTCCTAAACCCCTATTCATCGGTAGATGGACTTGCTCCGGATACTAAACTATTGCGAATTTCCCAAGCTTGCTCTAACAATTGAGACCATTGTTTTTGAACTTGCGTTAGGGTACAACCCACTTCTTGGGCGATCGCGGTGTTTGTAAACTGCTGTTGTTTTAACTGCAAAATTTTGAGCTGTTGAGGACTGACTTGTGCTTGCAAAGTAGCCCACTGCTGGGGAGTTAAACCTAAATTATGCTCTAAATCGGCCTCTAACCACTGATGCACTAGCTCCCAGCGATGCGAAAGGGCAAATCGAATTAAATGGTACTTAAATCTTTGCTGAAGGTAATCCCTCTGGCGGGGGGTAAGACCCAAAATGGCCTCAATTTCATGGGCAGGCAGATCTTGCAAGCGCAAGGCAAAGTAATCGGCACAGTCACTTTGCTGCCGCTCTTCTAGATAAGCCATCAACTCAGCAATAATCGTTTGCCGCAGGTTATCTTCAGCCGGTTCTGGCCCCTGAGCAACCATCTGCTCTCTGACTTCTTGTACAGTGCCCGAATTCCAAGATTGGTCGTTTTCGTTACTGCCTTCTGCGGCCTGCTCAATATCGACACAAGCTTCGAGAGGCTGCTGCTGCGAAAAGGTTTGAGCCCGCAAGATGATCAATTGCTGGCTGCGGTGACCGGGTAACGGAATGCGGCGTTTGGCATAACGCTCGGTAAAGGCCATATACTCTGCCAGCTCTAGCAAGGTCTGCGGGCAGTAAGTTTTTGGCATTTGGGTTTCTCGCCGAAACGCATTCAGCGCTTCCATATAAAACCCTTGCAAAAAGTCTTCAATCAGCGTCAAGCGAGCTTGATAACTGGATTGGGCTTGGGGGGGTGTGATGTAGCGGTAGACTACAGCACTGAGGGTGCTATGCAACTCCACCCGACCTCGACGTGAGCCGAGCTTGTAGTAGGTTAGACACTGAGTCAAGCGGTGCCGAGCCAAGGTGATTGCCCAAGTCTCAACGTCACCGGATGCCTGAATACGCTTACTTTCAGAGCAAATCCGCGCTACCTCTTGAGCCAGACGGTCTGCAACCTCTTTACAATTTTGCTCAGAAGCTCGCGTTGACAGTTTTAGTTCACTAAACAGCAGCCGAAAAATTGCCTCCACGCCCAGGCAGATCTCCCCATGATGGTTTAACGGTTAACCAAGACCCTAACACACTCAACTGCTACAAAATTGAAGCAGGAGTGAAGAAAGTCTAGACTAGGGACAAGACCCCCTATGAGACTTTGGCATGGATCTCGATCAACAAATTCAACTTTTGGTGGATAATGCACCTCAAGACGGTCAAACGCCACAGTTGCTCGCTGCGATCGCGCCTGTCTTCAAAGCTTTTGCGAGTCGGTTACGGCACACTCAATACTACATGTTACAAAACCTTGAATCTTCTTGGATTGTAACGACTTTGAATTATCGCTCCCAACCAAGTTTAGAAAAAAACGTAGCCTATGCATTTCCCACACTTCAGGATGTGACGACAGACCCCTCTGCTCGACGTGATCCTCAAGTGCTAGCTCTGCCTGTTCCAGTTGCTCAGATCATCTTTCAACTGGTTTCATCCCCTGGGATTGACAGTGTGATTTTTTTTGAAAATCCAGGTAACACCGAAATCGGAACTGAAATTCTCCGCAGCGAGATTGCCGAGATGATCCAGAAGCACATGCAGCAAGTGTATAGTGCATCTGCAGCTCAGCCCCCTTCAGATATTGCCTAGCTGAAACCAGCAAGTTATTGAGTTGGGCCTAGCCGAGTTGCGGTACGTCTAGTGTAGACGGCTCAAGACGTAATCTGCCATTTCTATCAACGCTTGCCGAGACTCAGAGGGGGGTAGATCTGCAAGACACTGCACTGCACTCTGAGCATGGTGGGCAGCTAATTCGCGCGATCGCTCAATTCCTTGACTGTTGAGCACGAGGGCGATCGCTTGGTCAATATCACCGTCTTGATTAAATTCGCGCTCAATTAAAGTTTCTAAAAAGGGTTGTTCTTTCAAGGCAAACAAAACTGGAGCTGTCAGGTTGCCGCTGATTAGATCTGAACCCGCTGGCTTGCCAAGCGCTTCCGCAGAGGCGGTAAAGTCAAAAATATCATCGACAATCTGAAAAGCTAAGCCAATGTGCCGACCATAGTGGTAGAGATTCTCAACCATTTCAGGCGATACATCACTCAGGAGTCCGGCAGCCTTGGAACTGTTAGCGATCAAAGAAGCAGTTTTGTAATAACTTTTCTCTAGATACGCTTCCATCGACAATTCAGTATCAAAGCGATTTAAGCCTTGTTGAATTTCGCCCTCAGCCATATCCATAATGACCTGAGAGAGCAGCTTGACGACTTCTAAGTTGCCTAGATTCGCCAAATACCAAGAGGACTGGGCAAACAGGAAGTCACCTGCTAGGACTGCAATTCGATTCCCAAAACTGCTGTGGACGGTTGGCACCCCACGACGTAGCTCTGACTCGTCTACCACGTCATCGTGAACCAAGCTCGCAGTATGAATCATTTCTGTAATTTCTGCTAACCGCCGATGTCGCGCTGTAATGTCTTGACCCGGCATTGTGGCACGTGAGATGAGCAGAACGATCGCTGGCCTCAACCGCTTCCCACCTGCGCCAAACAAATGCTCGGCAGCAGCATAGAGAATCGGGTGACGTGCACCAACTAACTTTTTCAAATTTTCTGTCAATATCTGAAGATCAGCTTCGACAGGGAAGAAAAGAGAGGTTGCTGAGGTCATGGATAAGCCATCTCAGGCGTTGGTTACGAAATTTTACATATCATAACCTCATTTTAAGCTAAGCCTCCCAGATTATGAAAGATTTATTGCAAGAGAATTGCTAGCACGCTTGCCTAGAAGCGATCGCCAAACCTTAAAAGATCAGTATTTGACGCTTCGTGACAGATAGTAAGAAGCTGCGATCGCATTCCATAGCGTCGAATCAACATCGGCTAACTGGATAAAATACTCATAAATTAATTTAATAGCTTTATTTTATTTTTTAAGGCTTACCTTGCTTGCTGGGAGAAATGTATGGGTGAGTTTGAATAAAATTTATATTATTTATAAAATTTATCATTCATTTCTTCCTCTAGAAGGGCTGAAAACCCAGAAATCATGTGTTAGTCTAGATTGTAAGGATTTCAACAATTTCATAAATTCTGGAGCGACTAAATCTGTGGGTAACCTTTAGGTGCCTGTAGGGTATATCTTGCTGGCTTGCCGGTGAGTGAAATCAGTTTAGTTTGTCTTCCGCTTCTAAAAATTGATGAGCAGTTAGATGGTTATCTGACTGTTGGCAAAAGATCAATCACGCTGGGTTGTGTTATGCAACCTGCATCTTTTGCAGCACAAATTTGAAGCAGATTGACAACTAAGAGCAGCACTCGGTCACTTCTAGATGGGGTAGTCCTCCAGAGCACAAATTGCTTGAGCGCCTACAAGCCGCGCTATTTGCTGTTGCAGGCTCACACAGCACTGCTTGTTTTGGGTTTCGACTTTTCTTGCTGTCCCCCTCCGCTCTTCACGCCCTATGATTTACCGTGATATTCCCATGATTATTGTCCTGCTTGCCACAGGCTATCTAATGACCGTTTATCTATTACTCATGCTGGCACAACGTAGCTCGAAGGTATAGCTATTGCCAGTCTGGTTAGGACATAGACTGGTGATAAGAATGATTGGTCT
>CBIHQL010000282.1:0-6021 GCA_966211855.1 uncultured bacterium | reverse complement strand
GATGCAGGTGAGATATTGATTGCCAAACAACCTACTAACCTAAGTAGTTTGCCTCTGCTTCGAGCATCCGGATCAAGGTTTCATCGCCCTTGGCTCTAGCGGCTTCGAGGCGGCGTTGCAAATTTTTCTGGAGGTTAGCACGGTGAGCTTGGGTTGTCTGGGTGATGGTTTGTTGACGTTCTTTGTTCATGGTGGACATTTTTTGAGTCTAAACTATGCTTTGCCTCAGATTTAAATTAGCATTTTCCCGAGTTTCTGTAGCTTCAGTTACCAAAAGTTCAAACTCATCTGTTTCCGAGGGCAGCAGATTATGGCCTTAGCTCCGCTGATTACCTTGCTCACTGATTTTGGTTGCAGTGACGTTTATGCGGGGGTGATGAAAGGGGCGATCGCCCAGATCAATCGGCAAATACAGGTGATTGATTTAACCCACGAAATTCCGCCTCAAGATGTGTTGGCGGCGCGGTTTCAATTGCTAAATGCTTACCCCTATTTCCCCTTTGGAACTGTGCATGTGGTAGTCGTTGATCCGGGGGTGGGGAGTTTGCGACGGGCGATCGCGGTGCAGTTAGAGGCATGTTTTTTGGTAGGGCCAGACAACGGCTTGTTTAGCGGGGTGCTCAGCCAATACCCTGCATTGGCAGCAGTTGAGTTGACGAATACTCGCTATTGGCGATCGGGTCAACCGAGTGCGACATTTCATGGGCGAGACATTTTTGCCCCGGTGGCGGCTCATCTAGCGAGTGGAGTGCTGCTGTCAGATCTTGGCCCCGCGATCGCCCTAGAAACTTTGGTTCAGCAACCCATTCCCCCTTACGAGTCTACAGAGACGGGTTGGCTCGGCTGTATTCAAGCCAGCGATCGCTTTGGTAATTTGATCACCAATATTCCAGGCAAATTAGTCCAATCTCAACCTCAACATTGGGCAGTTAAGTTTCGAGATCAAACGATCCCTAGTGGTTATAGTTATAGCGATCGCCCCACTGGTGAGCTGATGGCTCTGGTTGGCAGTCACGGCTGGGTCGAAATCGCGGTCAATGGAGGGAGTGCTCAGGCTCGGTTAGGCTTGACCTATGGCGATCGGGTGCAAGTGGTTTGGGATGCTGCAGTCACACGCTAGAGTCAAAGTAGCTTGGCGATCGCCTGTAGATATTGATGGGAGTGCGATATATGACTATTGGAGAACCAGAAGTCTATCAAGGCCAATTTGGTGAATACACAATCACCGATCGCGATCGCCAGGGGGTGAAGGTGTATCGTGCAGGGTTAATGGTGGCAGCGGTTTGTTTTGCGACAGGCAGTGGTTTGGTGCTGCGGTTTGGCAATCAACCCACAATTTTGCAATGGTTGACACCACTCTATGCGGGTTTCGCAATCGCCTTGGCTGTCAGCTTGCTCACCATCCACATCTATCTCGCCCCTTTGCACCGAGCCTTACAAGTGTTTTGGGGCATTGGCAGTCTCAGCGCTGTGATTTTCGCTATTCGGGCTTCAGAACCCTTAGCTTTATTTGTTTACGAAAATCCTTTGAGTCTGCTCGGCATCGGGTTTATGTTTGCAGCGCTCACCGGGATCTTTTTCAAAGAAGCCTTTTGTTTCAATCGCCCAGAAACCAAACTGCTGACCCCATTGGTGCCAATTTTACTGCTGGGCCACATGTTGGGGCTTTTGCCTACTCATCTCGAACAAGTGCTCTTGGCGGTTTGGGCTAGCTTGTTTCTCATCTTTGCTGTACGTAAGCAAATTCAACCGATCAACCCAGATATTGGCGACAAGTCGGTGTTTACCTACCTCAAGCAACAACGCCAAAATTCTCAAGTATCTGCTTAGTTCTGCGGATTTTAGACAATTGAGAGAGGGCGAGGTTGAAGCTTTGAGAGCAAGCAAGTCAAGATGGCGCTTGTGGGAGCGTCGAGAGGTTTGGGTGCTAACGGCATCGGGTTGGGCGTTATTGCTGGGGTTAGTTGTGCTGCTAGGAAGTGTGGCGATCGCGACCATTCATCCATTTCTGGCAGTGACCCAACCGATTCCAGCCGAGGTCTTAGTCGTTGAAGGTTGGCTACCTGACTATGCCGTTAAACAAGCGATCGCTGAATTTGATCGCGGCGGCTACCAAAAGTTGATTGTGACTGGAACTCCCCTCTCTCGCGGTTTCTACCTGGCAGAATACAAAAACTTTGCCGAACTGACCGCTGCAACTTTGCGGGCTTTGGGTTTTAACCCCAACCAGTTAGTGGCTGTTTCTAGCCCCGTCGTGGAGCGCGATCGCACTTACCATTCCGCCTTAAGCTTGCGACAGTGGCTCAGCCAAAACCAACTGCAACCTCAGGGCATCAATCTCTACAGCTTAGGCCCCCATTCCCGCAGAAGTTGGCTGATTTTTCGGAAAACACTCGCCCCGTTGCCTGTGGGGGTGATTGCAGTTGAACCCCAGAGCTATGAGGTGAAACGCTGGTGGCAGTCAAGCGAGGGCGTGCGGACGGTCATCTCTGAGGCGATCGCTTACCTCTATGCCCGCTTCTGGAACTGGCAGAGTTAACCTAGCCACGGTCACCAAAGTGATCGATTGGGGCATACTGTCTAGGTGCTTTTGTGATTGATGTATTAAATTTTGAAGGTGAACCGTTGGTGTCTGAACGCGCTTTCTGGGTTGCTTGGTCACAGATTTCGGGTGTAGGCCCAGTGTTGTTAAAGCGGCTGTCGCAACATTTCCCTAGTTTGGCTGATGCTTGGCAAGCCACCGCTAGCGAACTGACTACAGTCGAAGGGATTGGCCCCCAAATTTTAGAAGCGATTTTGGCAGGGCGATCGCGGCTGCAACCAGAAGCTGTTTTAGAAACCCATGAGCGCGATAACCCTGGCTTTTGGACACCTGCTGATCCTGACTATCCTCGCTTGTTGCGCGAAATTCCTGATCCGCCTCCAGTCTTGTACTATCGCGGTCAAGTGCGACCTGAAGAAAATCAAGGGCTGACCCCTGCGATCGGGATTGTCGGCACCCGTGACCCTTCTGACTATGGTCGCCGCTGGACTCGCAAGCTAAGTTCGGCGATCGCCCGCCAAGGCTTTACCGTCGTGTCTGGCTTGGCAGATGGCATTGACGCTGAAGCCCATCAAAGCTGCTTGAGTATTGGCGGACGCACGATCGCGGTTGTCGGGACTGGGGTAGACGTGGTTTATCCTTGGCGCAACCGACCGATTTACGAGCAAATGCTGGAGTCTGGCCTCATTCTCAGCGAGTACCCAGCCAGCACCCAACCGGATCGGGGTCACTTCCCACGGCGGAATCGGATTATTGCGGCGCTAAGTCGAGCGGTGATGGTGATGGAAGCGCCCAGTAAATCGGGGGCACTGATTACGGCTTACCTCGCCAACGACTATGGTCGCGATATTTACGTCTTACCTGGAGGGCTAGATAACCCGCGATCGCTCGGTTGTCTCAAGTTGCTCCAAACCGGGGCACAAGTCATTCTCAGCGAAATTCACCTGCTAGAAATGCTGGGAACGATGCCCCAGTTACATGTAGTCGAGCCTCAAGCGACCCCCGCCGATCACTTAGCCCAAGCTCATATCCCCGACTTAGCGCCCGATTTGCTGCAAGTGCTGCAAGCCTTAACTGCTGAGCCAACGCCCTTCGACACAATTGTGCAAAAAGTAGGATTGGCTGCTGCTGCCGTTTCTAGCGCTCTACTCCAGCTAGAACTGTTAGGGCTAGTCTCACAAGAGCCTGGGATGCGCTACCAATTGTGCTGATCGGTGCTTAGCGGGCTAAGAAGGTTTCAAAATCAGGAACTTCGACCCACCGACCGCTGGTGTGTGACTCATGGGTTAAATCCATCAATAACTGCGAGTAAACCCCATCTCGTAAAGAGGGCGCGATCGCAGCACCTTGGTCAATGCCTTGCACCCAGCGATCGACCACGCCAATAAACGGGGCAATCCGACCATCTAAATATGTTTTGGGGAATTCCAATCGGCGGGGAATCTCGACCAGACTCAACGGTTGCCCTTCCTGACTTGCCCACAGTTGAAACCCATGAACGTAATCTTTCTGGTTGTTGCTGCCCAAAACTAGAGTGCCGCGATCGCCATACACTTCAACCCAGTGCCCCCGACCTTGATAGGTGACTGAACTCAGGCAAACTTGGCACGGCGTACCATCTGCTAACTCCAGCATCAGCAGGCAGGTGTCATCGGCATCAACAGGTTTTTCTTCGCCGCTCGTGGGATCAGGTCGTAGGGGAATGGATGTGCTGAGCCGAGCACTCAACCGTTGAATCGGGCCAAACAACCAGGCGATGTAATCAAACGCATGAGAACCGATCGCTCCCAAAGCTCCGCCCCCTTGAGATTTCTGGGCGTACCAATTCCACGGACGGGTGGCATCAGCACGACTCGACACCAACCAATCAACTTTGATCAGGCGAATCTTGCCGACATAGTTTTCGGCTAAAAGTTCTGCCATTCGCTGCCAAGCTGGAACACAACGAAATTCAAAATCAAGAACAGCCACAGCATTGTTAGTAGCAGCCAGGTGGTAGAGTTCTCGCGCTTCGGCGGCTGTAAGCGTGGTCGGCTTTTCGAGTAAGACATGCTTGCCTGCTTGTAGCGCTGTCTTCGCCATGTCGTAGTGCAGAAATGGAGGCGTGGAAATGCTGACGGCTTGCACCTCAGGGAGGGCCACGAGTTCCTCAACGGTTTGGCAGGCGTGGGGAATACCCTCAGCATTGGCGATCGCTTCGGCTTTGGCTAAGGCTCGGTGATAAACCGCCACAACTTCGGTACGTGGATGCGCTTTGAAACCTGGAAGATGCACCTTTTGCCCAAAACCTGTACCAACGATCGCCACACCGATTTTGTCAGTGCGATCGCGAGTAGATGCGTTTGCCGAACCGAAAGAAGAAACCATAAACTCCCCGCTAAACCCGTAAGCAACAGCCTGCGTAAGGCAGAATCCGTCCTCTATAGTACTGGCTAGCGAATACTGAGCACTAAGACGAGTTCACCTGCCGCGATCGCCGTTTGCCCCACCGGAAGCACAGCTAACCCATTGGTGTGAGCTAAGTTGATCAAATTGCCAGAACTGTGACTGCCGCCTGCTACCCGAAATTCATAGCCCGCCTCGCCTAATTCGAGCTTGCCCCAGAGGTAGGTTTCGCGTTTGCCATCGGAGCGCAGAGGCTGCTGAGTTCGAGCGGGAATAAACGTCGGCTCCCAGCCTTGCGCCAACCCAGATAACTTGCGAATCGCAGGCTGGACAAATCGCCAAAACGTCACCAGCGCCGAGGCCGGATTTCCGGGTAGGCCGAAGTAAAGCACGGGTTGAGTCTGAGAAGAGGAAGCCGCAAACGTCGCCACGGTTAGAGGTTTACCGGGTTTGACAGCTACTGCCCGAACGTGAATTTCTGCCCTCAATTCTGCCAAGATGTCGTCTACATAGTCATAGTCACCCACCGAAACGCCACCGGAAGACAACACGACGTCTGCACTAGAGATGGCTGATGCGATCGCTTGGCGCAAAGCTTCGGGTTGGTCGGGCACAATCCCTAAACAAATCGGTTCGGCTCCCATCTGCATGACCAAAGCCGCCAGAGCATATTGGTTAGAATCAACAATCTGTCCGGGTTGCAGAGGTTGGTTGGGTAAAACCAGTTCATCTCCAGTTGAGAGAATCGCCACCCGAGGCCGTCGATAAACTTGTACTTGGGCACACTGAGCCGCTGCCAAAATCGCAATTTCTGGAGCTTGTAAAAGTGTTCCGGGTGCGAGTAAGGGGGTGCCTGCTTGGTAAAAAGCCCCTTTATGCCGTACAAACGCTTGATATTCCGGTGCTTCCAAAACGGTGACGCGATCGCCTTGGCGTTGGGTGCGTTCTTGAATCACGACCGTATCCGCTCCGGCTGGCATCATCGCCCCGGTCAAAATTCGAGCTGCCTCCCCTGGTTGAAGCGATCGCTGCGGAAAATAACCTGCTGGGATTTCTTCGACGACCACCAACACCACAGGTTGCTCCGCCGCACA
>CBIHQL010000281.1:0-6023 GCA_966211855.1 uncultured bacterium | reverse complement strand
TTGCTCAAATTGTTCGGGAGTGCCACCCACCATGACAATTAGGTTTCCGCTTTTCGCCTCTGGGATGCTGCCTAAGACCGGAGCTTCTAGATAGTCACCCCCGGCTGCGGTCACCTCTGCCGCGATCGCTTGGCTTTCAGAGGGTGCGATCGTCCCCATTTGAATAATAGTTTTGCCGTTGAGTGCAGGCCGAGCCGTTTCTGATAACACCACCTCACGAATCGCGGCGGCATCAGTCAGCATCAACACCACACAGTCGGCAACTTGCAGCACTTCAACCGGAGCATTGGCGATTTGACCACCCGCAGTTTGTAGCGGTTCTAGTTTTGCTTTCGTGCGATTGTAGGCAATCACTGGAATGCCGCCTGCTAAGAGCCGTTGAGCCATTGGTAAACCCATTAGTCCTGTGCCAATAAATCCAACGGTCACTACTTAACCTCCCCACAATAACGGTGCGATCGCTTTTCCAGATTCTCACAGATACTGGGGTTGGCGATCGCATTTGTGGTTTGAACTTGCCCAACAAAAAAGGCTGATGCAAAGATACAGCCTCGGTTGAATATTGGCAGACAAATAGGATCGGGAGAGGTTACTTGGCAGCTTTGAGCAGGAGTTCAGCAATTTCTACAAGTTGCTGTTTATTGAAAGCCTGAATTAACGCTTTGGCAGTGAGACGCGGCTCCATAAACATTGCCGAAGAGTTTAGAGGCTCAGGGGCAGGCTTGGGCGCTGGAGCCGGAGCATAACGAACAGGCTCAGGTGCGCGAACAGGCTCAGGTACACTGCTAAGACGGCGCAATTGCGAGCTAGGAGCAATCTCGGCAGCTCTGCCAGTTTGTACCAAAATGCTGGCTTCTTTCAGTTCTTTAATGACAACTGGTGCTAAGGCCGCATAGGAGTTTTGAGGATTGGCGATCGCGCTTTGAGTCGTTTTGATTAGGGTTTGCCAAGCAGGTTCATTTTTAGCTAACGGCAACAAGCGATCGCTCAGAGCTTTGAGTTGCTGGCGACTTGTGGGCGAAGCAGGCTGCTTGAACAATTGCAGCATGTGCTTCAAGACCGCCGTAACATGATTGGTAAAGTTATTGGTTGCGGCTGGTGCAGGTTGAGCGGTGGGTTGTGGTTGGCTCGGACGGCTACTAGTGGGTGTGGTGGCAGGAGCCGTAGGTTGGCTAACAGAGCCAGTGGCGCGGCTGAGGTAAGCTTGTAGTTCTATAAAAGCGGGTTCTGCCTCTTGCAAGATCTGCTCGGCATCTTCATCTCGCAGACCGAATGGGCCTTGCAGACAATCGAGCAATTCTTTCAGGGTGTCAAAAACTTGTAGGAAGAAAGACTCTAGCTGTTGATCAATCTCAATGGGATGCTCTTGAAACAACTTGAAGGCATCTTCTAAGCGGTGGGCTGTTTTGTGGATGCTCGTAAAGCCCAGCATAGCAGCACCACCTTTGACCGAGTGAGCGGCTCGAAACAATTCATTCAGATGTTCGGGATCGCTGACAGTCGCGCGCAAATCCAACAGGCCGCTTTCGACGGTTTCGAGGTGTTCCTTCGCCTCTTCAATGAAATAACCTATAATCTGCTGCTGCTTTTGCTTTTCCAGCTGCATAGCTGTATTCCTCGGTGCGACGATGTATCCCTGTCTGTTGGATTTCAGGTTAACCAGCGAATCATAGCTCCAGCCTTTAAGGAAGGGTGGTTGAGTCACAATTTCTGCATCAGATCGCAACTCAGATGACAATGCTGATAAAGCTTGTTCTTAAAATAGCCAGATGACCAGCCTCAGCGGCTTCGTGCCAATACCGAACTTTTTGTAGAGAGTAGAATAAGAAACAATAATTCTCCGTATTTGCCACGGGCTGAGGGTATGAATGGCTGAGCCAGCGCTATACGAAGGTGGGTGCCACTGTAAAGCTGTGCGGTTTCGGGTGCGTGTGACTGAGCACGAAGCAGTAGATTGTAACTGCTCGATCTGCCGCAAAAAAGGGTTTCTCCACCTAATTGTGCCTCCAGAAGATTTCACGCTGTTGTCGGGCGATGAGATGTTGGCTACTTATACGTTTAATACAGGTATTGCCAAACATCTGTTTTGCCGAAATTGTGGAATTCATGCCTTTTATCGCCCGCGATCGCACCCCAATAGTTTTGATGTAAATGTGCGCTGCTTGGACGGGGATGTGTTGTCTCAGTTCAAAATCACAGCTTTTGATGGCACAAATTGGGAAGACAATGTGCAGCAATTGCATCCGGCACCAAACTCCGAAAGCTCCGAGAAAGAGTCAACTTCAACACCCTAGTTTTTAGCGCCGTACATTTCTTAACGTGTGTTGCTGGCGTGAGGCTTTCATTGATTCAGGTAAGATAAAAAACGGAAGTTTTGGGCAGGAGAGAGGGGTAGTTTGCCTACGCTTGGCGTCAATATTGATCACATTGCCACAATCCGGCAAGCACGTCGGACTGTTGAGCCTGATCCTGTAGCGGCGGCTGTCTTGGCAGAGCTAGCTGGAGCAGATGGAATTACCGTGCATTTGCGCGAAGACCGACGGCATATTCAAGACCGGGATGTGCGGCTGCTGCGGCAAACCGTACGCACCCATTTGAATTTGGAAATGGCGGCTACCGATGAAATGGTCGCGATCGCGCTAGACATTAAACCTGACTATGTGACTTTGGTGCCCGAAAAACGCGAAGAAGTCACAACAGAAGGGGGTTTAGAGATTGCAGGCCAAGCTGAGCGCATGAGACAGGTGGTCGATCGCTTGCAAGGTGCTGGGATTCCGGTCAGTTTGTTTATTGATGCCGACCCAGCGCAGATTGAAGCGTCTGCTGCTGTTAAGGCTCAGTTTATTGAACTGCACACCGGACGCTATGCCGAAGCCCATGATGAGGTGAGCCGCAACAAAGAATTGGAGCTGTTAGCAACTGGCTGTCAACAAGCGATCGCTGCCGGATTACGCGTCAACGCAGGGCATGGCCTCACCTATTGGAACGTCTACCCCGTTGCTTGTTTACCGGGCATGGAAGAACTCAATATTGGTCACACCATCATTAGTCGAGCTGCTTTAGTCGGCTTAGAGCGAGCCGTGCGAGAGATGAAACAAGCCATGCGGGGCGAGCTTTAATCTTGACCGCTCAACCAAACCATTAATTAGGAACCCTGGGGAATTTTGAGATGCAAACATACCATTACGTCTTAGCCAGTCAACGCTTTTTGTTTGAAGAAGAACCGTTTGATGAAGTGATCAAAGAGCGGACACGGTACTATCGCGAACAAGAAAAAGAAATTGATTTTTGGGTGGTAAAGCAACCTGCTTTTCTCGAAGCACCCGAATTAGCTGCTGTTAAAGCGAAAGCTCCTGAGTCTCCGGTGGCTATAATTTCGACCAATCCTCAATTCATCACTTGGTTGAAGTTGCGCTTAGAGTTTGTGCTCACAGGCGAATTCCAGGCACCGAGTGCCGCGATCGCAGATCCACTAGCTTCTTTAGCGCCTGTTGCGTAGAAATGCTTCACCCTAGATCTGAAACCTAACCCCCAGCCCCTCTCCTACAAGGGAAGGGGAGCAAGATTCAAAGCCCCTCGCCTCGTAGGAGAGGGGTTTGGGGAGAGGTCTACGATGTGCTGTGCACCTAAAAAGCCAATCTCAGTTTGCTTATTCTTTCGTGCCTTTTGTGAACATGAAGCGATCGCTCACGAGCCTCGGCACAATGTTGCTCGCAGTAGCCGGATGGGGTTTAGGAACCACTGCTGTTTTGTCTCAAACGACCCCTTCAGCGTGTCAGCCCCCTCGCGCTGATGAATATCTGTTGTTGGTGCGCAACCCTACTCCAGCCAAACAGAGTCAGGTGCAGCAAATTCTGCCAGCCACAGCAGATATCTCAATTTGTCGCTATGACAACCAAAACGTGATTCGAGTCAGTGGTTTTAGCACGCTGGATGTGGCAAACGCTTGGGCTAGTTATGTGACTGAAGTGAGCGGTAGCCCAACTGTGGTGCTCCGACCTTCTAGATCTGCAAGTGGAGAGCGATCGCCCGCAGTGACTCCAACCACAGCCCAGCCATCCCAACCCGCGACCGCCACAGCCTACCGCCCCCAACCTTTAGGTGCAGGCTATGCAGTTTTGGTAGATTATCGCAACCAACCCGCGATCGCCACTCAAGTGCAACAACTCCTCGGTCAAGAAATTGGAGTGGCTACTTACGGACAACGGCCTTATTTGTTGGCAGGCTATACCGCCAACCCAACGGCTGCGAGTGAACTACTCAAAACATTGAGCGATCGCGGTCTTTTAGCGATCTTGGTAGATGCTCAGCGAGTTGTAGTGCTAAAACCCACAGTGGCAAACAATTTGCGGTAGGGCGATCGCGGCGTTAAGTCTAAAAGATTCTTAGTGATTAGCGACCTAACAGAGGTACTGCAAACCAGGAGATCACTACACCTAACGCAGAACCAACAAAGACCTGCACAGGAGTGTGACCTAATAGTTCCTTGAGGCGTGCTTCTGTAAATTCGTACTGGTCATGCAGCACTTCATCAATAATCTGATTCAAAATTCGAGCTTGAATCCCGGCAGCTTGGCGAACTCCGGCAGCATCGTACATCACAATTACGGCAAAAATAGACGCGATCGCAAACTCAGGGGTTGACCATCCGACTGTTTGCCCAACTCCCGTGGCTAACGCAGTAACCAACGCAGAATGGGCACTAGGCATGCCCCCTGTTTCTACCAACGTGCGGATATTGAGCTTGCGGTTTTTAGCAAGTTCAACAATCACTTTTAAGATTTGAGCGACTAGACAAGAGACAAGCGCCACAATCAGCACCCGGTTGTCTAGGATGTCGGAAAAGTCCTGCATGTCTTTTGGCTGGGGTAAAAGAACGTCAGTCAGAGTTAAGAGGGAGTGTTTGGATTTTAGATTAAAAGCTTAAGCTGCAAAACCCAAAATCCAAACTGAAGCCATCAATTTAGTGAGTACGAGCCACAATAAAGTCAGCTAGAGCCACAAGGGGGGCTGCCAAATCGCCATAAGTAGCAAGTTCTGCCTTCGCAGAGTCAACTAGCTTTTGAGCTTGGTTGCGGGACTCTTCAATCCCCCAGAAACTTGGATAAGTCGCTTTCTGAGCTTGCAGATCTTTGCCCGCCGTTTTACCCAATTCTTCTTGAGTCGCGGTGATATCGAGAACGTCATCCACAATTTGGAAGGCCAGCCCGATGTTTTGGGCATAGCGAGACAACCGCTGTAGATCCTCTTCAGACGCCCCTGCCAACATCGCGCCAGAGACGACGGACGCTTCGAGCAGGGCAGCAGTTTTGTGATTGTGGATGAAGTTCAGCGTTTCGATCGCAACATCAGAGCGACCTTCACATTCGAGATCGACCACTTGACCCCCTACCAAACCTGCGGCACCCACTGCCCGCGCGACTTTAGCTACGACTTTGAGCACCCGCTCAGCCGGGACACCTTGGGTTTGAGTGGCAATGTATTCAAATGCGTAAGCCAGCAGACCATCGCCTGCCAGGATTGCAATATCTTCGCCGTAGACTTTGTGGTTAGTGAGTTTGCCCCGGCGGTAATCGTCGTTGTCCATCGCAGGGAGATCGTCATGGATCAACGACATGGTGTGAATCATTTCTAAGGCACAGGCCGTTGGCATTGCCATCTCTGGAGTGCCGCCCATGAGGTTGCAGGTTGCCACACACAAAATAGGACGTAAACGCTTGCCCCCTGCCATCAGGGAATAGCGCATGGCCTCGTAAATCTTCTCAGGGTAAACGACCTCAACAGAGCGATCGAGTGCGGCTTCAACCTGAGGTTGCCATTCAGCTAGATAAGCCGATAGATCAAAAGAGGATTGTGATGGGGACAAATGGGTTTCATCAGTTAAGACCATCCCTTGCTCTCTCCGATTTGTCATCTCAGGGTTTCTTTTCAGGGTTTATCGATTGCCAAAGGCCGTGCCATTTAGCTCTTCTAATTCTACGGGGCTTGCTGCACACCTTGATGCCGTTGTTGATAACTCCACA
>CBIHQL010000280.1:0-6069 GCA_966211855.1 uncultured bacterium | reverse complement strand
ATTAAGGTTTTTAGCACTTCACTCATCGATGCCTCGACAAAGGTCGTGGTATCAAAGGCGATCGCATATTTCAGCCCTGGTGGAAATCGCTGAGACAACTCTTTCAGCTCAGCTTTAACAGCATTTGCAACTTCAAGGGCATTACTACCCGGTAGCTGAGTCACCCCCAGACCCACCGCGTCTTCTCCCCGAAAGCGTAAGATGGTGCTGTAATCTTGTGCGCCCAGCTCAGCTCTCCCAATATCTCTGAAGCGCACCAAAGAACCATCTGGTTCTGTCTTTAAAACTAAATCTTCAAACTGGCTGACATCAGTAAAACGGCTTTTTGCTTCTAGGTCTAGCTGATATTGCTGGTCGCCCGGAACTGGAGGTTGCCCTAATTGACCTGCCCCGACTTGAATGTTCTGCTCGTTCAACGCATCAATCACGTCTTGGGTGGTTAACTTGCGGCTTGCTAAGCGCTCAGGGTCAACCCACAAACGCATAGCATAGCGGCGTTCCCCAAAGATTTGCACATCTCCGACACCTCTAATGCGTTTCAGAGCCTCTCCAACGTACAGATCGGCGTAGTTACTGAGGAAGGAAGTTGTATATTGACCATCCTCAGGATACAGACCGATCGCCATCAAAAAGCCACCAGACTGTTTGCGAACCGAGACCCCCGTTCGTTGCACAACATCAGGCAACTGAGCTTGAGCTACAGAGAGACGATTTTGCACATCAACAGCGGCTAGATCAATATCTCGATCTGGTTCAAAAACCACATTGATCGAGCTAGTACCACTATTGCTACTCGAAGACGAGATATAGCGAACACCCTCAACCCCATTGATCTGCTGCTCTAAAATATTGGTAACCGTACTCTCCACAACCTCGGCGCTGGCTCCGGTGTAGATGGCGGTGACTGTCACTTGCGGCGGGGCAATTTCGGGATACTGGGCGATCGGTAAGTTAGGAATACTGATCGCCCCTAACAGAATGATGATAATTGCGCAGACAATTGAGACAACTGGGCGCTTAATAAATAACTCAACAAACATAGGGGGATACCACGAGTAAATGGCAAAAGAGGCAGCGGAGCGAATGTATCTACCTCTGCTGTCTCTGCTTGTTCAGATCGGTTTTTATTTAGCGATCGGGGCAGACTTGGGTGCCATAGCTGACTCTGGCATAATCGGAGTTCCGTCAGAGAGATTAAGAATTCCAGAGACCACGACTTGATCCCCTGGTTTAACTCCAGAAAGGACGTGATAGCGGTTGTCTTGAATGGTGCCGAGAGTGACTTGACGTTGACGGGCAACCAACGACGGTGCAGGGGCTGAGTTAGGAGAGGGGGAAGCGGCAGGCGAGGGAGACGCTTGCGGTTGAGGTGCTTCTGCCACAAAGATAAAAGGTTCCCCAGCCAGACGAGCGATCGCAGTAGTAGGAATCAGAACACCGGGTTCTTGCTCCCAAATCACCCGTGCCCGCACAAACTGACCATCCCGCAGTTGGTTATCTGAGTTGTTAAAAGTGGCTTTGGCAAGGATACTTTGAGCGTTGGTGTTGACCCTCGGCGCAATAAAACTAATGGTGCCTCTTCTAATCGTCTTACCTTGAGGGTCCGTCAACTCGATCGTTTGGCCTAAGCGCAAATCGGGTGCCCGTTCTAGAGGGATGGATAGACGTAAATCGAGGGCATTGCTTTGCGTCAATGTGGTCAGAGTGTCACTGGGTGTAACTACGTCTCCCAAGCGTACAGGTATATCCCCAACCACACCACCAAACGGAGCAACCACGGTGGTGTCTTGTAATTGAGCAGTGGCTCGATTGGCATTCGCTTGGGCTTGCTGCAATCCGGCTTCTGCTTCTTGCAGACTGGCGCGAGCGGCTTGGATGCGGCGATTGAGAGCGCTGAGATTGGCCTGAGCCGTTTGGCGATCGCGCACCACTTCATCTAAGCGTTGTTTGGCAAAAGCTCCCTCATTGACCAGTGCGGCAATCCGACGATAGTTTTCCTCCTGCAACTGCACCTCAGCTTGCTGGGCAACTTGCTCGGCCTCTAGCGCCTGAATTTGAGACTGAGCATTAGAGCGAATTGCTCGTGCTGAATTAATGCTGGCGATCACACTCGCTAAGTTAGCTTCTTGTTGATCGGGTTGAAGTTGTATTAGGGGAGTGCCCACCGTAACGCGATCGCCTGCTTCTACAAAAATGCGGCCCACTCGCCCAGTCACTTCTGGACGCACAGTGATCGCTTGTTGAGATTCTAGAGAGCCGATGAACTCGGTTGAGTTTTCGACAGTTGATATTTGAGCCGTTTCTAGCTTCACAGGCAATCCTGGCATCTGTCCACCACCAGAGCCTTGGGCAGTTTGGGCCTGACTACTTGACCACCAACGCCAGCCAAACCCCAGCCCGCCCGCTAGTAAAAGGATGCCTACTATGGCAATCCAGCGCACAGCAGAGTTTTTAGTTGATTCTGAAGTTTGGGCAGCTTCAGGCGAAGTCTCCGGATCGATGTTTGAGTCCGGCGGAGTGAGATCGTCGGACTGTTGAGATTGCACCATGTGGTTGCCCTCCATATCTCGCAATTCAAAAACAATCAGTAAGCTAGCGACAACGAGTATCAAGCAAGGGCTGGACGGCTTGACAGTTCAACCTTGAGCAGATTTCCTAATTGACTAGAGACTCAAGCACAGGAAAGATTTAATAAACTTCCTAGAAGGAAAAGTTAACCAAAAATTTAGATTACAATACGACACGCTACCGTATCACAATAAAAGCGTCAAGAGTGATACCACAGAGCCATCGTGGGAAACCTGTTTGTTAAGATCACTCAGCGCACGGATCTTTTAGTCTAAATTCAACTCACGTTTACGTCAGCCTATTATTTTGCCTAAATCACCCATGATGAGCCAGACGCCCAAACACTCACCGGGAAGACCTCGGAGCACCGAAGTAGACCAAGCCATTTTGCAAGCAGCACTCGACTTGTTGGCAGATGGAGGGTATCAAGGGCTGAGTATTGAGGCGATCGCCGCTCGGGCAGGAGTTGGCAAAACCACCATCTACCGTCGTTACGACTCTAAAGAAGAGTTGATTGCAGATGCGATTGAAGCTAATCGTGCTGAATTAATGATTCCGAATACGGGTAGTTTGTGGACTGATTTAGATGCCATGCTCAACCAGTGTGCTGCAACTGATCTATCTCCTTTAGGACGGCAGACGTTAGCCATGATGATCAGTCTGGCATCGACTAACCCGAAGTTTGCTGATATCTACTGGAAAAAGTATCTTTTACCTCGTCGTCAAGCTACTGCCGTAATCTTTGAACGCGCGAAAGCAAAAGGTGAATTGGCCCAAGACGTTGATATCAACTTGATTTTTGATTTAATGACGGGTTTGCTATTTAGGCTGGTCATTTTTCAGCCCGAAACAGAGGCGATCGCAGATTTTGGTCGTCGAGCTTTGAAGTTTCTGCTCCAGAGTGCCACCTCAGGGTCTAACTCAATGCTAGATGCCATAGCCTCTGTTAACTACCTACCAGGCAATGAGGCTCCTCGATCCCATTCCTAGGGTGGCTCGTTAAAGTGTTGAATCGGATTCAATATTAGTAGACAGCATCAAGATCTAGAGGGATGCTCAACGGCTTAGACAAGCAGAGGCGATCGCTTCCAGGGGTAATATTTCGACGGCAGCTTCTAACTCAGCAGCGGCTTTAGGCATTCCGTAGACAACGCAGGTTTCGCGATTTTGGGCGATTGTGTGCCAACCAGCAGCGCGGAGAGCGAGCAGACCAGCGGCTCCGTCTTTGCCCATCCCCGTTAAGAGTGCGGCAACACCTTTCCCAGGCCAGTGAGCTGCCATACTCTTAAACAGCACATCAATAGAGGGATGATAAGCATAGTGACTGGGTTCGGGGGTGTACGCAAAAGTTAAATCAGGCTGAAGAATTAGGTGATCATTTGTGCCAGCAATATAGATCTGTTTCGGTTGTAACCCGCTACCCGACTGCACAAGTTGAACGGGAAAGGGTGTATATTGCCCGAGCCAACTCACCAAACCAGGGGCAAACTGAGCGTCGATATGTTGAACAATGACTACGGTTCCGGCAAAGGTCGGAGGTAGTTTAGAGAGGATCGTGCGCAGAGCTTGCGGCCCTCCTGTTGAGGCTCCGATCGCGATCATGGGTTGGACTGACTGAGGTCGCGATCGCTGTTCTAGCCCTAGACTATCTTGCGGTTTTCGTCTCTCCGACTTACCCAGCAACTTGGCAACAGTGGCAATTTTGGCGAGTACCTCGGTGCCACTTGCTCCCTGACCTTGGGGGCCTAAAATAGGCGTATTGACAGCATCTAAGGCTCCATAACCCATCGCCTCAAAAACCTTGGCTCCTTGCCCTTGAACCGTGGCTGTGACGAGTACGATCGCGCAGGGAGATTGCTTCATGATTTGTCGTGTGGCTGTCACACCATCCATCCCTGGCATTAGTAGATCCATCAAGATTAAATCTGGAGGATCGGCGATCGCTTTGGTCACCGCTTCGACTCCATCTCTAGCAACCCAAACCACCTGATAGGCAGACACCGTGGCGATTACCCGTCGCAACGCTTCAATGGCAATTAGTAGATCATTGACGATCGCAATTCTCATTTTGCTGCCTCACCAATTAAGTCGCGCACCGCATTTAAGAGAGTATCGTCATGAAAACTACTCTTGGTTAAATAGTAGTCAGCCCCTACTTCTAGGCCCCGCAGCCGATCTTCTTCTCGATCTTTGTAAGAGACAATAATCACAGGCAAACTCTTGAAAGAGTTATGATTTTTGAGCTGACTCACCAGTTCAATGCCATTCATACGAGGCATGTCAATATCAGTAATCACCAAGTCAAATTGTCCCGTCCGGATTGCATTCCAGCCATCGATGCCATTCACGGCAACCTCAACCGCATATCCCCGATTTTGGAGTAACTTTCGCTCCATTTCACGGACGGTGATCGAGTCATCTACGACTAACACACGCTTTTGAACCTTGGCGATCGCAGCATCAGCAGCGTGGTTGATATGGTTGAGTTTGCCACTTGTCAACAGTTGATCAATCGATCGCACCATATCTTCGACATCTAGCACCAAAACGGGTGTGCCATCTTCGAGCAATGCCGCTGCACTGATATTCTTCACCTTGCCCAACCGCGCATCTAGCGGACAGATGACCAGATTATGCTCTCCAATTAACCGATCGACCACCAGCCCATATCGACTGTAGCGATCGCTGAGCACGACTGTAGGGAGAGCCAAATTTTTAGGAGAGATTTCTGTTAGATCAAGCACTTGACGGGCAGAAATCAAACCGATATTTTCTTGATTGAGCCTGAAATACTGACGATTCTCGACAACAGCGATCGCGCTCGGTTCAACGCGCACAATGCAGTCAATTCGGGTCAGGGGGAATGCATAAGGTTCACCCGCGATCTCGACTAATAAGGTGCGAATCACCGATAAGGTTAGTGGTAATTGCAAATAAAAGGTCATGCCTTTACCAGGCTGAGAAACCGCCCGGACAGTGCCTCCTACAGCTTGCACCATACTCTGCACTACATCTAACCCCACGCCGCGCCCTGAGATTTCGGTGACTGTGGCTCCGGTCGAGAATCCTGGCAAAAACAGAAACTCTAGCAACTCAGCTTCGGCGAGACAAGTTGCCATGTCAGCACTCACCAATTCTTTAGCAACGACGGCTTCGCGAATTTTTTCTAAATGGATACCTCGACCATCATCGCTGACGGTAATTAGCAACATTCCGGCTCGGTGGGTGGCTTCGAGACGAATCTTACCTTCTGGAGGTTTGCCTGCTGCCTGCCGCTCAATCACCGATTCAATCCCATGATCGATGGCATTCCGCAAGAGATGGGTGAGTGGCCCTTCAATTTTTTCGAGGATATCGCGATCGACCTCGGTAGACTTACCAACGATTTCCAGTTTGATCTGTTTATCAAGTTGACGAGCTAAGTCACGCACCATGCGGGGAAACGCCTGCACGCCATCGGCAAACGGTCGCATATGACTGTTGATCACTTCTTGATAGAGG
>CBIHQL010000279.1:0-6071 GCA_966211855.1 uncultured bacterium | reverse complement strand
GAGGCCGATGTGGTTGCCGAGTTCGACGTTGGCTTGCTCACCTTTGAGAAGGCGTTCGATCGCGTTCCAATCACCGAGGTCGTCCCAGCCAAAGGAGACGGGGAGGACGTAGGCTTGCTGGGTTTTTTCCATTAAGGCGTAGTCGATGCTTTTCTTGGGTAAGCTGGGGTAGCAGTTGGGGCCTTGCTGCTCTAAGGGTTGGATGATTTCGGGGGCGTGGGTGTGGAGTTCTTGTAGGGTGACTCCGGCTCTAAAGACGAACATGCCGCTATTCCAACTGAAGCGATCGCTGGCGAGGAAGGTTTCGGCGGTGGCGCGATCGGGTTTTTCGGTGAAGCGTTGGACTCGATAGGCGGGGAAGTTATTGTAGAGTCCTGCTTGGTCGCCTTGCTCAATGTAGCCGTAGCCGCTGGAAGGAAAGGTGGGTTTGATGCCGAGGGTGACGATCGCGGGCTGTTGGGTGGCGAGGTCGGCGGCGGCTTTGAGGGTACGTTCAAATTGAGTTTGGTCGTCGATCCAGTGGTCGGCGGGGAAGAACCCTATTACGGCGTTTTCACCATAGCGGCGGGCGATTTCGAGGGTGCTCCAGGCGACGGCGGGGGCGGTGTCACGGCCTTCTGATTCGACGAGCAGGTTTTCGGGGGGCAGGTCGGGCAGTTGTTCTCTCACTCCGGCTTCGAGGTGGGCGGCGGTGATCACCCAGAGGTTTTGCCAGCCATCAGCTAGGGGTAATAAGCGATCGGCGGTGGCTTGTAGCAAGCTGCGATCGCTACCATCTAAGCTCAAAAATTGTTTGGGTCGGCTCAAGCGGCTCAAGGGCCAAAAGCGTTCGCCTTTACCACCAGCGAGAATCACGGGAATCAGGGAGCTACTCATGCGCTTGCTAATCTCTAGGTAATGATCTCTAAGGACACCTCAAAGCTGACCGGGGTCAGGGGTTAGGAGTTCCGTCGCACCCAGATCTTACCTGTTGTGGCTGGGAATGTCGCGATCGCTTGCTAACGTCAACGCAGAGTCGAAATCCATCTTAGGAGGAATACGAAGAAAATAAACTCCGCCCTATGGTAGAGTAACGTCCTCAACACTTTTGCCAATGGCGTGGCATGGCTCAGAAACCTCTTCTCTGGCTCAAAACTTACATCGTGCCTTTTTTAACGGTTGGCCTAGCGTTGCTGCTCACCCTCGGGCTGCGATCGCTACCACAACCCACCCCGTTCCCGTTTTTTTATGCAGCAGTCGCGATTAGTGCTTGGGCAGGCGGCATTATTGCAGGCTTGTTGGCAATAGGGCTCTCAGCGATATCAATCAGCTACTTTTTTATTGATCCACTTTATTCTTTAACATTAACCAGCTCGGGTAATACTGTCTATTTGGGGGCGTTCATACTGGTAACGCTGCTGATCAGTTGCCTGAGTTCGGAGTTGCGAGCTACAAAGCAGAGACTGGGCAAAACACTCAAAAAAACTCAGCAACAGGCAGATGTTTTGGCTGGTATTTTAACGGCTTCTGTCGATCACATTTATGTATTCGATCGCGCTGGTCGCTATACCCATGTCAGTTCGCAAGGGGCGCGGGTACTGGGGTTTGAGCCGAGTGAGGTTGTTGGCAAGACTTGGCGTGAGCTAGGTTTGCCTGCCACATTGATGGAGCAGGTCGATGCGCAGCGAGAGCAAGTCATGCAAACAGGGCAAGCGTTGAAGGGTGAAACTGAGTTTGCAGCAGCTAACGGCACTCACCATTATGAATATATTTTCACACCTCTGCTCAGCCCACAGCAGACAATTGAAGCAGTTGTGGCTGTCTCTCGCGATATCACTGAGCACAAGCAGACAGAGATGGCGTTGCGAGAAAGCCAAAAGCTGTTTCAGAATTTCATGCAGAACAGCCCGACGACTGCTTTTATTAAGGATGAGGCAGGCCGCTATATTTATGTGAATCCGTTACTAGAGGAAACCTTCCAGCGATCGCTCAGTGAATGGGTTGGCAAAACCGATTTTGAGTTGTTTCCGGGTGCAGCCGCTCAGAGATGGCGAGACAATGACTTGCAAGTGCTGACTGAAGGCAAGACTTTACAAGCGATCGAGGTGGTTTCCCAAGAGGAGGGAGAACGCTACTATCTTTCGTTCAAGTTTCCGCTGCAAAACTCTGCCGGAGAGCGTTTGGTTGCGGGCATGGCGATCGATATTACGGAGAAAAAGCAGGCTGAACAAGCTCTCCGTGAAAACGAATATCGTTATGCTCAAATTCTAAATTCGGTGCAAGACATGGTGTTTTGCAAAGCTCCTGGTTCAGTGGTGATCTACGCCAATAAAGCAGCGTGTGATTACTACGGGATGACCCTTGAAGAGCTGCGCGGTATTACTGATGTGCCTTTTAATGAACTAGATTTCACCCAACAATATCTCCAGGACGATTTACATGTTTTCCAGACCGGAGAAACAGTTGAGGTATTGGAAGAGCCAAATAAGCGAGTAGATGGAGAAGTTCACTATTTCCATACCATCAAGTCACCGATCTTTGATACTCAAGGAAAGGTCATTCAAATTGTCGGTGTCTCTCGCGATATTACCGAACGCAAGCAAAAAGAAGTAGAACGGGCACAACTGCTACTACGAGAACAGCAAGCCAGAGCTGAGGCAGAACTTCAACAGAGTTATCTATATTCTCTGTTGATGCAAGCTCCCGCGCCGATTTGTATCAATCGTGGCCCAGATCATGTTTTTGAGTTTGCCAATCCGCTTTATGTCCAGTTGGTCGGAGGGCGAGAGTTGATCGGTCGCCCAGTCCGCCAGGTCTTTCCCGAACTTGAGGGGCAGGGCTTGTTTGAATTACTCGATCAGGTGCTAGAAACTGGAGAACCCTTTGTTGGTAAAGAAGTGGTAGCTGAATGGGATCGGCAGGGCAACGGCACGCTAGAGAAAGGGGTTTTTAACTTCGTTTACCAACCGATGCAGGGAATTGATGGCAAAACCGAGGGTCTAATTACGTTTGCATTTGAGGTGACTGACCAAGTAGTAGCACGGCAACAAGCAGAAATCTTGGCAGAAAGTCTTCAAAGCCAACAGCAAGCGTTACGAGAAAGTGAAGCTCGGTTCCGGCACTTGGCAGACACAGCCCCGGCGCTGATCTGGATGACAGGCACTGATCAACTCTGTACCTATGTCAACAAGCCCTGGCTAGACTTTACGGGACGCACAATGGAGCAAGAGTCGGGCAATGGTTGGGCAGAGGGTGTGCATCCTGATGATCTGCAATCTTGTCTAGATGTTTACAACCGTTCGTTTGATGCTCGTCGAGAATTCAAGATGGAATATCGGTTGCGGCGCTTTGATGGTGAATATCGCTGGATCATGGATCATGGTTTGCCCCGCTTTACACCCGATGGCGAGTTTCTAGGCTACATCGGTTCTTGTATTGATATTAGCGATCGCAAACAAGCAGAAGAACAGATCCGCCAAATCAATGAAGAGCTGGAGTTTCGCGTCAAGCAACGCACTGAGCAACTGCAAGCGACGAATAAAGAACTAGAAGCTTTTTCCTATTCGGTTTCTCACGATTTACGGGCTCCTCTACGTCACATCAATGGGTTTGTTGACCTCCTGCAAAAGCGAGTCGGTGCCTCGACAGCGTTGGATGAGACGAGTCAGCGTTATCTCAAAATTATCTCTGACACGACTAAAGAAGCAGGACAATTAGTTGATGATCTATTATCGTTTTCGCGTATGGGCCGTACAGAGATGCGCTTGAGTACGCTAGATCTCAACCAGTTGTTGGTAGAAATTCGCCGAGACATGCAACAAGATCTTCAGGGTCGGGAGATTGAGTGGCAAATCGACCCGTTACCTGTTGTCCAGGCTGACCCGACGATGATGCGGTTAGTGTTGCGCAATTTGATCGAAAATGCGGTGAAATATACCCGTTCCCGTGCTCAAGCCACCATTGAAATCAAGAGCACCTGTAATGCAGATGAAACCATTGTGGGTGTCCGAGATAATGGTGTGGGCTTTGACATGCAATATGTGCATAAACTCTTTGGAGTCTTTCAACGCTTACACACCAACGAGCAATTTGAAGGAACGGGGATTGGCTTAGCCAACGTGCAACGGATTATTCATCGTCACGGTGGCAAGGTTTGGGCTGAGGGAGAACTCGATCGCGGTGCGGCATTTTACTTCTCCTTGCCTAATACCCCAGTTCAGGAGGCGGAATGGAACTAAAGCGAATTTTATTGGTAGAAGATAGCGCCAGGGATATTGAATTAATCTTGGCGGCTCTGGCAGAAAACTTTCTGGCAAATGAAGTGGTAGTTACCCGCGATGGAGAAGAAGCTTTAGATTATCTCTATCGACGTGGCGTTTATCGCTTGCGACGAGAAGGACATCCGGGTGTGGTATTGCTCGATTTAAAGCTACCTAAGGTGGATGGGCTAGAGGTGCTTGCCAAGTTAAAATCTGACCCAGAACTAAAGGCAATCCCAGTTGTAATTCTGACTTCTTCCCGCGAAGAAAAGGATTTGGTCAAGAGCTACGATCTCGGCAGTAACGCTTATGTGGTGAAACCTGTCGATTTTCATGAGTTTGTCGAAGCGATCAAGGAGTTGGGCTTATTTTGGGCTGTTGTAAATCAACCCCCACCGGGTTCTCTCCCTCCTGCGCGCCCTGAAACTTGACTTTAGGATAATCTTGACCATGCTCCGTTTTTTGTTGCTCGAAGATAGCCCGATTGATGCCGAGCTAATCCAGGCAGTGTTGCGGGAGGGTGAGCTGAACTGTGAGCTAGTTCAGGTGCAAACACGAGAAGATTTTGTAACGGCGATCGCTCAGCCAGATCTCGATCTAATTTTGGCAGACTATTCGCTACCTGCGTTTGATGGGTTTTCAGCGCTGAAAATTGCTCAGGTTGAGTGTCCTGATGTGCCTTTTATTTTCGTGTCTGGCACCCTTGGCGAAGAAGTTGCTGTGGAAATGCTCAAAAGCGGAGCCACTGATTATGTCGTGAAACAACGGCTGGAGCGGCTAGTTCCATCTGTGCGACGGGCACTCAAGGAAGCGGAAGAACGTACGGCACGCAAACAGGCAGAAGCAAAGTTGGTCAACTATACCAACCGTTTGCAGATGTTGGCTACCACCTCGCGCAGCTTTGCAGAGGGAATTTTAGATTTCCAAACTTTGTTAGATACGGTCTGCCACAAAATCGGAGAATTGATTGGGGAGATCTGTATTCTGCACTTGGTGGCTGAGGATAGCCAGGGGTTGCAGGTGCGAGCCATCTACTGTCCCGGTTCTGAGGCGATCGCATCTTTAGAAGATTTTGTAGATACTGCGCTCCAACCCGCCCCAACAGGATTAGCGATCGAAATTCTCCAAACTCAGAAGTCTTTACTGCTGCCTGTAATCACCGATGCAGAGTTACAAGATTTTATTCAGGCAAAAGATCTCCCTTATCTCAAACAGTTTTCGGTGAGTAGTTTAATGGTCGTGCCTTTGCAGGTGCGGGGGCGCAGTCTTGGCAGCTTAACCTTGATCCGAGAAGCTCCAGATAGGCCCTACACAAGCGACGACCAAGCATTTCTCCAGGCGTTGGCTGATCGGGCTGCCCTGGCGATCGACAATGCCCGTCTCTACAAAAAATCTCAAGAAGCCAACCGGATTAAAGATGAGTTTTTGGCAATGCTCTCCCATGAGTTGCGATCGCCGCTCCATGCCATGATTGGTTGGTTGAGTCTCCTTCGCAGTCGTCAATTTGATGCTGCTACGACCAACCGCGCGTTAGAAACGGTGGAACGCAACGCCAGAGCCCAAGCTAGATTAGTTGAAGACTTGCTCGATGTCTCCCGGATTCTGCAAGGGAAACTCCGTCTAACTCTGCGCCCACTCAAGTTGGGGTCGATGATTGAGAGCGCCATTGATACGGTGCGACCACTTGCAGAAGCGAAGGAGATCCAACTGCAAGTTCGTTTAGATGCTCAAGTTGGGCAGGTGTCAGGGGATGCCGAGCGTTTGCAGCAGATTATCTGGAATCTCTTGAGTAATGCTATCAAGTTCACCCCTAGAGGCGGGCGTGTAGCAGTG
>CBIHQL010000278.1:0-6074 GCA_966211855.1 uncultured bacterium | reverse complement strand
AGAAGCAACATTGCAACAAACGCAAGCCGATTACAACCGTTACAGCAGTTTGTATCAAGAAGGGGCAATTTCACGCCAACAACTTGACGCTGCTAAAGCCGCCAATGCAGTCGCGATCGCCCAACGCAATGCCGCAGCTCAAGGTGTCAAGCAAGCTCAGGCTAAGGTGGCGCAAGCTCAAGAAGGGGTTGCCAGCGCGCAAGCAAAGTTATCGTCTGCCCAAGGTGGTTTACAGCAAGCAGGGGCGACTCAACAACAAACGACCGTTAGCCAAAGCGAATATCTGGCAGCACAGTCAGCGATCGCCCAGGCAGCAACCAAGCTCCAAGAAGCCCAACTGCAACTGTCTTATACCAATATTGTGGCTCCTACCGAGGGCCGAGTCGGTCGCAAATCGGTGGAAGTGGGTCAACAAGTACAACCGGGTACCCCACTACTGGCGATCGTCGATGACGAATATTGGGTGACCGCCAATTTCAAAGAAACCCAACTCGAAGACATGCAACCCGGACAACCCGTTGAAATTAAGCTAGATGCCTTCCCGCATCATACGTTTACGGGCACAATTAACAGCTTGTCTCCGGCTTCCGGGGCTCAATTTGCCTTGCTACCACCCGACAACGCCACGGGCAACTTCACTAAAGTTGTGCAGCGGGTACCCGTGAAGATTGTCTTTGACCCTGCCAGCATTCGGGGATATGAGTCGCGAATCGTACCGGGGATGTCAGCGGAAGTTGAGGTGGCTGTAAACGAGGTTCGATGAGGCGGATTGAGTGGGGTAAACCTTTAGTTCTTAAAGTTTCTTAAACTGTGCCCAGAGCAGGATTTGGGACAGACACGAACCCACTACGGTTATGTAGAAATGCTGACATTGATTACAATCATCATCCAATTATGAAACTGGGCGCAACAAGGCTGAACTCGATTTTGCGGGCGCTAGAGTCGCGAAACTATCGCCTGTTTTTTATGGGGCAGGGATTGTCGCTGATTGGCAGTTGGATGACTCAAACCGCTACTATTTGGCTGGTCTATCGTCTGACAGATTCGGCATTTTGGCTAGGAGTTGTGGGGTTTGCCCTGCAAGCTCCCAATTTTTTTATCACGCCATTTGCAGGGGTATTTGTCGATCGCTGGAATCGTCATCGCACGTTAGTCATAACCCAAGTGCTGGCAATGATTCAATCACTGGCTCTAGCGCTGTTGGCATTTACAGGGGTGGTGCAACTTTGGCATATTATTGCCCTGAGCGTGTTTCAAGGGGTAATAAATGCCTTTGACATGCCGACTCGACAGACGTTTGTGGTGGATATTGTCGAGAAAAAAGAGAACTTAGGAAATGCGATCGCTCTCAATTCATCTTTGTTTAGTGGGGCACGGTTGATTGGCCCTGCGATCGCTGGGTTGGTGATTGCAGCGACGAATACTGGCGTATGTTTCTTGATTGATGGCGTGAGCTACATCGCTGTGATTGCGGGCTTGTTAGCGATGAAATTGCCTGCTAGCGCTGAGGTGGCGATCGCCGGAGATCATCGCGTCTGGCAAAAACTGAAAGAAGGTTTTGCTTATGCCTTTGGGTTTCCGCCGATTCGCTCCATTTTGCTGCTGATTGCCTTGGTCAGCTTTATGGGAATGCCTTACACCGTGTTAGCGCCTATTTTTGCGACTGAGATTTTGCGGGGTGGGGCTGAGACGCTGGGGTTTCTCATGGCTGCATCAGGGTTGGGCGCGTTGATTGCCGCTGTTTACTTGAGTTCGCGATCGACCGTGTTAGGCTTGGGCAAAATTATTGCGGCGGCTCCCGCTTTATTTGGAATCTCCCTCATCATATTTGCCTTCTCTCATGTGTTGTGGGTCTCCCTAATCGCGATGTTATTTGTCGGGGGCAGTCTGATTTTGCAGTCTACGTCGAGTAACACCTTACTACAAACGATCGTGGATGAAGATAAGCGTGGGCGGGTGATGAGCTTGTATACCGTTGCCTTTATCAGCATGGTGACGTTTGGTAATTTGTTGGCGGGGGCGGTAGCAACTCGGATTGGCGCACCTAACACATTGGCGATCGGTGGGGTGGCTTGTATCATCGGCTCTCTCTTATTTGTCCGACAGCTTCCGATCTTGCGACAATCAGTCCGACCGATTTATCAACGCATTGGTATTTTGAAAACGCCGTAATTTCACCTCACTACCTCAAAAGGAGGTTTCTGATGGCGAATACAAATTCCCAGCGGGGGGCTTCTGGTGCAGTTCAGGCTAGTCAAGGCGATCGCGTCCCCTTCAAAACTTGGGTTGGGGTGCTCGGCACGCTGCTCGGCGCATTCATGGCAGTGCTGGACATTCAGATCACCAACGCCTCGCTGCAAGACATTCAAGCAGCTTTAGGAGCGACGTTAGAAGAAGGCTCGTGGATTTCGACGGCTTATCTGGTTGCCGAAATTGTCGTGATTCCACTGACGGGTTGGCTGGCGGGGGTGTTTTCGACCCGGCGGTATTTGCTGGTCAACGCTAGCCTCTTTGTGTTCTTCTCGGTGTGCTGTGCTTGGGCGTGGAACTTGCCCTCGATGATTATGTTTCGAGCAGCGCAGGGCTTCACCGGAGGAATTCTGATTCCGATGGCGTTTACGGTGGTGCTGACGATGTTGCCCCCAGTCAAACAGCCGATCGGGTTGGCAATGTTTGCGATCACCGCGACCTTTGCGCCTTCGATTGGCCCGACGCTGGGCGGTTGGCTCACCGAAAACTTTAGCTGGCACTATATCTTCTATCTCAACGTGGTGCCAGGGATATTGCTGGTATCGGCAGTATGGTATGCGATTCCTCAACAACCGTTGAAGCTGAATTTACTGAAACAAGGCGATTGGTGGGGGATTGCGGCGATGGCGATCGGTCTAGGATCGCTGCAAGTCGTGCTGGAAGAAGGCAGTCGCAAAGATTGGTTTAGCTCTGAGTTAATTGTGCGCCTGAGCATTGTTGCCGCTATCTTTCTCGCCGCTTTCTTTTGGATTGAACTGACCCGCAAACGTCCGTTTATTAATCTCCGGTTGCTGACGCGACGTAATTTTGGGTTGGCGGCGATCGTGAATGTGGCGCTGGGGATTGGGCTATATGGCTCGGTGTATATTTTGCCGCTGTATCTGGCGCAGATTCAACGCTACAACGCCATGCAGATCGGGGAAGTGATTATGTGGGCGGGGGTGCCACAGTTATTTTTGGTGCCATTTGTGCCGAAGTTAATGCAGCGAGTTGATATCCGCCTGATGATTGGGGTGGGGGTGAGTTTGTTTGCGGTGAGTTGTTTTATGAACTCCACCATGACCGCCGAGACGGGGATTGATCAACTGCGCTGGTCACAGATTGTCCGGGCGATGGGGCAACCGCTGATTATGGTGCCTCTCTCTTCGATCGCGACCGCAGGGATAGAGAAAGAGCAAGCGGGGTCGGCATCGGGGCTATTTAACATGATGCGGAACCTGGGCGGCTCGGTGGGGATTGCGGTTTTGGCAACGCTATTGACACGACGGGAGCAGTTTCACTCCAACCGAGTCGGAGAGGCTATTTCACTCTATGACCCACAAACCCAACAACGGATTGAACAACTGACTCAAGCTTTTGTAGGTCGAGGGTCTGACTTAGCCACTGCGAGAAATCAAGCGATCGCCACCATTGGCAATATTGTCCGCCGCGAATCGTTTGTGATGGCCTTCAACGACTGTTTCTATTTCATCGGTTTCACGCTTCTACTCAGTGGTTTAGCGATTCTCTTTTTCAAGAAAATCAAACCCGGAGCGGGTGGTGCTGGGGCACATTAGAGAGGTAGAGCGATCGCCTTGCTAGAGTTGAGTGGCTAAAATCTGAATAGTCTCTAGCGTTGTCAGCTTTCTTTATGCCAGAACCGCTCTATATCCCGCGACAGCAGGCCGAAGAGTTTGTGAGTGAGTTTGCTCAAGCGGTTGAGCAGCCGAGTGACCATGCGGTTGTGCTGCATGTCTGGGGAACTGGGGGTGTCGGTAAGTCAACGCTGCTACGGCGACTGAAAGCTCAGAACCAGAAGCGAGTAGTGTTTGTTGAGGTGTCTTTTGGAGTGACGGAAGGCATCGACAACCCGATCAAGTTGATGAAAAAGCTGTATGACGAGCTAGAGCGTCAAGCCCCAACACCAACGGGACTGCAAAAAGATTTATTGGCGAAACCAGACTCGTTTTTGCTGCGCTACGACGAGTATTTTGACACGCTGCATCAATTGCAAACTCAGCCTCCTGATGGCAAGGGGGTGGTGAGTGATGAGCAAATCAAGCAGGTGAAGCAGTTAGCGAATCTAGGGGCAAGTGCGGCGGGTCAATTTGTGTTGCCAGGGGTGGCGGCAGCGGCGGTTGGCAGTGCAGCAGAGGCAACTGTAGATGCGGCTCGGATGGCCTTGTCAGAGAAAGACCGGATTCTGCAATTGATCCAACAACACAACGCGACGAAAAAGAAAAGGGCGTTGCAAGAGTTGATGTTGGAACCTGTGCCTAAGTTGACGCAAGCCTTTGCAGAGACTCTACGCCAACGGAGCAAAAAACAGCCGATCGCGCTAGTATTTGATATTTACGAGAAAGCCCCCGCAGAGCTTGATTTGTGGTTATGGCGCTCATTTTTGGGTAACAACAGTTTGCAAGCTGACTCGGTGCGGATTGTGGTTGCGGGACGGAACTTATTAACCAATCAGGAAGGCTGGCGAAAGTTAAACCAAGATCGCCACATTCTTTACACCTTACCTTTGGGACGATTTTATTTAGAGCAAACTGAGAAATATCTGCGCGAAATTGGCATTACGAATCCGAGTGAAGTTGAAGCAATTTTTCAGGAAACAAAAGGTTTACCTTATTACTTAAATTGGATTCGCGATCGCTCTCTCAGTAATCAACCGATCGACTTTTCAAAGGGTGGGCGTGAGGTGGTTGATCTATTGTTGCAAGGTTTAGATGAAGCGACGAAAGCAAAAGAAAAGAAGGTGTTGCAGTGGGCAGCTTGTTGTCGTTGGTTTAACCGCCCGTTGATGCAATATTTAATTGCTCACCACGAACCGTTAGATGGTCAGCGAGATTGGTTTGATTGGCTAGAGCAACAACATTTTGTGGAGTTTGCTCAAAGTCGGTGTCGCTTAGATGATGTGGCGCGAGATGTGTTTCAAGATTCTCTATGGAGTGATAACCCGCAGAAATTTCGCCAAACTCATAACGTTTTGGCTCAATATTTTGAAGAGCAAGCGCGTCAAGAAGTTGCTGTTGGCACCTCGCTGCCTGGTTGTTATGAAAATGCTCAATGGCGGAGGCATACGACTGAATTTCTCTACCATTTGTTGTTGGCTAATCGCACCGATGCCCAGCTTCAATTTTGCTCTCATCTACTAGTCGCTACTTACTTAAGAAAAACTGAAGTTGTTCGTGATGTGCTAGATGCAATTAATGCCAAACTTGATTCGAGTAACCCTGAAGTGCTTGCGCCAGAGCTGCATCAGTTTTTAGACAAAATCCGCCCTGCTATAATCCACACTTGGTTTGTTTTAGAGGAAAGGCTTATTCTCCATGAATGGTATCAGCAATCCTTCAAAGTTTCACGAATGGACGTGGAGACTGCTTGGCAAACTTGCTTGAACCAGATTGAAGAGTTGGCAGGCTTAGCAAAATATGTTGCTCTATTTTATAAATCTAAGTGGTGTCCTAATCAGCAAAAATTGCAGTGCTTGCTAGATGCAAAAACTCAGGCCGAAGCGATTGCTGCTGATTTTGATCTAGAGTTTAGTAACCAATTCTTCTTATGGGATATTGGTAATTCACTTTACGCGTTAGGGCGGTATGAAGAAGCAATTACTAGCTATGACCAAGCGCCGCAACCTAAACTAGATAAATACGAAGCTTGGTACAACCGAGGGTTAGTATTGGGCAACTTGGAACGTTATGAAGAAGCGATCGCGAGCTATGACCAAGCCTTGCAACTTCAACCGGACGACCACAAAGTCTGGCACAACCGAGGAAGCGCGCTGGGCAACTTAGGACGTTATGAAGAAGCGATCGCGAGCTATGACCAAGCGCTGCAAC
>CBIHQL010000277.1:0-6075 GCA_966211855.1 uncultured bacterium | reverse complement strand
CCTCTCGTTAATGAATCGGCGGCACTTGAAGCTTGGAAAAGTGACTTCCAGGAGGTTCCTGAAGGCGGCTTCCGTAATTAGCTTCACTTCTGATACTACGGGAAAACTCAAAGCTTGCAACACTAAATCACGTATCGGGTTGAACGGGATTCGTAATGAAATTTGGTGATTTGATCTACTTATACTTATAGGACTCGTAGACGCTTGACTAAATGGACTTTTGCGTCTCCAAAATTGGGCTAATCATTAGCTTGCTGGTGTAGGAATGTGATGCTGTAAACACTTGACGGAACGATAGATCAATTCCAAAAGTCGCAAAAATGCCAACAAATTAGTAGGAATTATGGTTTCTATTAGAACTTATCAATTAGCCTATTCAATGCACTATCTAACGCTGCTCGATTTTGCACCTTTGTCAACAACCGCTACGCTGAAATCTACAATCTAATCAACAGAATCTATAGCAATTTGTATCTGTGGCAACTTCTTTTATCCGAGATCAAACTTCTTTTCCTCTCAGAGTCGGCTTAATTGGAACTGGGTATGCAGCGAAACTACGGGCTGAAGCGTTGCAAGCTGATTCGCGATCGCAACTTGTGGCTGTAGCGGGTCAAGATCTAGCCCGAACCACTGCTTTTAGTGAGCCGTATCAAGCAGAGGTGTTTACAGACTGGCAAGAGGTGTTGCAGCGTGAAGATATCGGTCTAATCGTGATTGCGACGGTGAATCGAGATCATGGGGCGATCGCCAAAGCAGCCTTACAAGCGGGCAAGCATGTAGTGGTGGAATATCCCCTAGCTCTAGATGTAGCTGAAGCTGAGCAGTTGGTTGCTTTAGCTCAAGCGCAAGGCAAGTTGTTGCATATCGAGCATATTGAGTTACTCGGTGGATTGCACCAGGCATTAATAAAGTCGCTGCCACAGATTGGCTCAATTTTTTACGCTCGCTACGCCACGATCAATCCCCAAAATCCGGCACCTCAGAAGTGGACTTATCAACCCGATCTGTTTGGGTTTCCGTTTATGGGGGCAACCTCACGCATTCATCGCCTGACCAATTTGTTTGGCGAAGTCGCAACAGTCAGTTGTCAAGCTCGCTATTGGGGTCAGGAGACAACAGCGGCTGGAGAGTTTTACAAAGCCTGTTTGTGTACGGCGCAGCTCAACTTTAAGAGTGGAGTTTTAGCCGAGGTCGTGTATGGCAAAGGTGAAACTCTCTGGCAAGCGGCTCGTGGTTTTGAAGTGCATGGCGAACAGGGCGCACTGGTATTTGATGGCGATCGCGGCACTCTAATTCAAGCGGATGGCGAGCACCCCGTAGAAGTAGGAGGTCGTCGCGGTTTGTTCGCCAAAGATACGGCGATGGTATTGGATCACCTGTTTAAAGGATCGCCACTTTATGTCACCCCGACCGCGAGTTTGTATGCTTTGCGAGTGGCAGAAGCAGCTAAGCGATCGGCAGAGACCGGGCAAGTGGTGGCGGTTAGTGCTTAAGGCTGGCAATTAGTGGCGCTCGATTGGATGACCGTTTTGTATCGATGGTGATTTGGGACTGAGGGGTTGAAAGCCCTGAACCTCCGCTAGGGTATACAACGGTCTACCCTTAATTTCTTCGTAAATACGACCAATGTATTCCCCTAAAATGCCAATGCTGACAAGTTGCACCGCACCCAAAAAGAAAATCGCCACAATAATTGCTGCGTAGCCAGTCAGGGGAGAACCAGGAGCGAAAAATCGCCAATAAAGAACAAGAATCGCCATCAGTAGGGCGATCGCAGCCGAAAACAACCCGATATACGTTGAAATTCGCAAAGGAACTTTGGAGAACGACACTAACCCATTCACCGCTAAACCCAGCGATTTTTGGAAGGTGTATTTGACGTCTCCGGCAAAGCGGGGGTCACGCTCAAACAAGATTGCAGTTTGACGAAAACCTACCCACGATCGCAGCCCTCGAATGTAGCGGTTGCGTTCGGGCATGGCGTTGAGCACATCGACGACTTGACGATCCATCAAGCAGAAGTCGCCCGTGTCGGTGGGAATGTCTACATCGGCAAGCTGCTTTAACAGACGGTAAAAAACATAAGCGGTAAAGCGTTTGAACCAGCCTTCCCGGCGACGTTGGGTGCGTTGAGCATAAACAACTTGATAGCCTTGCCGCCATTTTTCGACCATATCAGGAATCAACTCCGGTGGGTCTTGCAGGTCAGCATCTAGAATTACAACCACTTCACCCCGCGCAAAGTTAAGCCCTGCGGTAACGGCAATTTGATGACCAAAGTTACGCGCCAAGCTCAGGTAGCAAACGCGAGGATCCCGTTGGTGAAGTTCTCGCAGCAATTCTAAAGAGCGATCGCGGCTGCCATCATTGATCAGCACCAACTCAACAGAGCCATCCATCTGTTCCATAACGCCCTTAATGCGTCGATACAGCTCAGCAATGGTGCTCTCTTCGTTATAAATCGGGACTACAAAAGAATAGTGAGGGCGCATAGTTCGTCACAAGGCTGCGGGTATTTGCACGCTGACCCTTTGATGAATATAGCCTTTAGTGGCTCATTGACCGTGCGATCGCAACTCACAAAAAACCTCTACTCCAGTGATCAGGAGAGAGGAATTTCCTAAATGCCTTAGCAGTAGTGTTTAGACTGAGGTAGAAGCTAGACGATAGGGACTGGTGAGTTTATCGAGTTGTTTCACCAGCAAGCTGAGGAATAAACCAACGTCTGTCACGACTCCCACTGATTCGACTGAGCCGCGATCGCTGAGTTTGGTGACCACAGCGGGATTGATATCTACGCATACCATCTTCACCCCTGCCGGAGTCATGTTGCCGACGCCGATCGAGTGCAGCATGGATGACAGCATCAAGATTAAATCAGCCCCTTCAATCAGGCGAGCATAATCTGCCTGAGCTTGCAGGAGATCCATTTGGGTATCGGGTAGCGGGCCGTCATCCCGAATCGAGCCAGCTAGAGAGAAAGGAACCCCGTTACGCACGCACTCATAGAGCACGCCACTGGTTAACACCCCTTGTTTAACGGCTTGGGCAATGCTGCCACAGCGACGAATGGTGTTGATGACTTTTAAGTGGTGACGGTGACCGCCGCTAACTGACACGCCCCGTTTCATATCAACACCTAGCGAGGTGCCCATCATGGCTTGCTCAATGTCATGAACGGCGATCGCATTGCCACCCAACAGCGCTTGCACATACCCTTCGCGGATCAATCGCCCCAAATGTTCGCCGCCGCCTGTATGAATGACAACCGGGCCTGCGGTAACGACGACTTTGCCACCTTGGTCACGAATCTTGCGTAACTCCCAAGCAATCTGCTCTACGACAAGTTCGACCCGACGTTCGCTAGAAACACCTGCCCCCATGAAGCTAAACTCTTGCACATTCCGTTGCTCACGAGACTCTGGCTTCCGCACCGTCCGAATGCCTTCCACACCGATAATCACGCGATCGCCCACTGCTAAGTCTCGCAGCAATTTACATTCAGCCACAAAACCATTAGCGGTCTGCTGTACTGCGATCGCGGCATCCATGCGCTGTTTTTGCACCTTCACCCACTGGCAATTAACCCGCACCTCAGTTGGGTAAATGGTTGTCACATAAAAGTCATCAGGGGCAACTCCTGCTTGGGTGACGATTGCGATGTTGGTGTCACAAACCTCCTGGGGTGGGGCAACGGCTCCCAAATCGATCAATTGGATCATGATCGTTTCCATGATCTCGTGGGAGGGGGCAGACACTTTAACCTCTGCCGAAGAAGTGCTTTGCCGCTGTTCACCCAAGTTGAACTTCAAGACTTGAAAACTTCCGCCTGCCTCAACGATTAAATCTAAAGCCTGGTTGATCAGCCCAGAATCCAGCAAGTGTCCCTCTAGCTGAATAGTACGGCTTTCGATGGCAGCGATCGCATGAAGTTCTTGACGGACGGGCTCGGTACTCCGCAGCGTTAAGCATTTGGCTGCTCCACCCGCTTTCAAAAATTCGGTCAGGGGCGTTTCTAAAACTCGAAAACCCGCTTGAGACAAGCGCTGCTTCAGGTCGGCACTCGCTTGATTCAAGATGACGACATCATCAATATTGACGGCATTGCAAGCAAAGTTAACTGCATCTGCCTCAGCGATCGCAATGCGCTTGGCCTCAGGTACTCGCATTTCGATCAGCCGATTGGAATAAGCATCAAATGCAGGCGGATAGTACAACAAGTAACCGTGGGTAAGCGGACAAAAACAAGTATCCAGGTGATAGAAGCGCTCATCCATCAACCGTAGCGACAGCACTTCAATATCTAACCACTTGGCTAAATAAGGATGAGAATCGAGTTCTGAGCGGAAGCCATACCCAGCCCACAACCAGCGACCTTCGCGATCGAGCAGTGCGTCTCCGGCTCCTTCAAAGGGGAGTGCGGGTGGTAGTTCGTGAACGGTATAGCCTTGCTCTTCAAACCATTCTTTGAAAAAAGGTTCTTCGCCTCGCCGCTCTTTATGAAAAAATCGGCTGAGCACGACTGTTTCACCCAAGACCAAGCCTGCATTTGCCGTGAATACCATGTCCGGTACACCTGGCTGTGGTGCAATTTGATCAACGATCGCGTGTTCTTTAATCAGGTGAAACAATTGTTGCCACTGCTCAACCGCGCGATCGCGGGAGGACTTGTGAATGTTGCCTTCCATCCAAGGATTAATCACATAATCCACCTCATAATGGTCGGGCGGACACATGAGAAAACGAATTGAGGAATTCATAAAACGAATCTCCAGCAGGACTGCGGAGTGCGATATTAATGAGCGCGAATGCAAACAAACTTGATGGAGCTGAGAAAATCTATTTACCTAAATGGCTTCCCCTCCCTAACCCGAGCCCAGAGAGGTTGCCGTTAATCTTATTAGACCTCCGTCCTTCAGACTGCTGCCTAACATACAGATATATTGGTTTCGTGACTTTCCGATTTCTACGCTAACTCGTGTCTAGCTACGATCGCATTTACGCAATAGTTCGCCAAATTCCGCATGGCAAAGTTGCCACCTATGGTCAGATTGCCGATTTAGCCCAGCTTTATGGTCAAGCCCGCTTAGTGGGCTATGCACTGTATCGAGTGGACAAACATACAGAAATCCCTTGGCATCGAGTGATCAACGCCAAGGGTGAAATTTCTGAGTCATCGTTACGGCTCGGTTCTGATTATGTGCAGCGATCGCTCCTTGAAGCCGAAGGAATTGAATTTGATGCCCACGGCAAAATTAATTTGAAAGTTTATCGCTGGCAACCGTCAGATGAATCTTAAAGCAGTTCACATTGGGCGTGATGGCGCAACAAGTGATCGCACAAGACCAATGCCACCATTGCTTCTACCATCGGCACTGCACGGGGCAATACGCAAGGATCGTGTCGTCCTTTACCCGCTAAAGTGGTTTCTTCACCTTCTTGAGTTACCGTGCGTTGCTCTTTACGAATCGTGGCTGTGGGTTTAAAGGCAACCCGGAGAATAATATTTTCACCGTTAGAAATCCCGCCTTGCACGCCTCCGGAGCGATTCGTCACGGTGCGAATTTCACCCGCTTCATCAATGTAAAATTCGTCGTTGTGCTCACTACCTGTCATGAGGGTGCCAGCAAAGCCAGAGCCAATTTCAAAGCCTTTGGTAGCCGGCAGTGACATGACTGCTTTGGCTAAGTCAGCTTCTAATTTGTCAAAGACAGGCGAACCCAGGCCTTTAGGCACTCGGCGAGCGACACACTCAACTACTCCGCCCAGAGAGTCACCTTGATTGCGAGCTTCTTCGACAATGGCAATCATCTGCTCAGCACAGTCAGAGTCAGGGCAGCGAACAATGTTGCTTTCAACTTGCTCTAGAGTTACGGTTTGAGCATCAATGACACCTTCGAGGTCTTTGATCCGCTTCACATAGCCGACGATTTCAACCCCAGCTACTTGCTGAAGGATTTTTTTAGCGATCGCCCCTGCCGCTACCCGACCAATCGTTTCCCGCGCCGAAGATCGTCCACCGCCTTGCCAGTTCCGAATGCCATACTTCGCATCGTAGGTTGCATCGGCATGAGA
>CBIHQL010000276.1:0-6107 GCA_966211855.1 uncultured bacterium | reverse complement strand
CAGTGCCAGCGTCAAACCGACTATCGCCGGAGATCGGGTGAATCCGCCACCCAAACACGGAGGTAATCGGCGCTGGAATTGAGATCGGGAAGATCAGCCGAATATTGCCATTACCCAAGCGACCTGTAGGCCGAACTGAGGAGTAGTAAGACTTGCCAGAAGCAGTCGTGCGACCAACGCCCACACCTTGAGCGCTGAGGTTAATTGGGCCTAACTGGACTGATGTGGTTGAAGGTTCGACCCATTGGGTGCTGGCCCACTGAGTTGGCGTCGAGCGAGGTCGCCAATCAGGATTAGAACTGGGGGAACCAGTATCGAGACTAGGGGCGGGAGCTGCACCACAAACACCACTGGAAATCCCCTGCCCGCTTTCTAAGATGGCCTGACAACCACTAGAACGCTCGGATAACACTACAGAGCTAGGAGCGTCATAGCTGGGAGTTGCACCTACATCGTATTTGGTCGGGTCGATATAAGCGCTATTGCCATCTGCAGGTATTTCTTGCTCTGCAATGACGGGGTCAGGCTCGCTCAAGGCAGGCTCTTCTGTAGGGGCTGCGGGTACCTCTTCAGGTAGAACTTCTTCGGTCGCCACTGGGAAGTTTGGTGCAGGGTCAGAGGTTTCTGGTGCAAATTGCTCAGGCTCAGCGATCGCAGTCGGTGCGGGTTCAACTGGAGCGACTTCTACGGGAGCTGCTTCGGTAGTGGGGACTGGCTCGACAATGGCAGGCACGACGAGCGAATCGGGTGAGGTTTGAGCACCCAACGTACCAGCACTGAGTAGACCAATACTGCTCAGTGAAGCAAGCTTCCGCATCCAGGAAGATGATTGACGGTTGGTTTTGAGCGAAGAGTGGGCAGAGTTGGTCTGCTGATTCATTGCTTCGTTACCCTTTTGACGTAATTAAGTCGCTCAAGCTGGCTGTAATTGTCGGTTCTTTCGGTTAAATTGTTCCGCACGCTCTATCCTGCGGGGCTGTAAGCCTTTATTTCATCCTGCCAGGGAGTGATTTGAGCAAAATCAGGCATCATAACCCAAACTGATTGTACCGGGCTTAAGCATAATTTCGGTGCTGAAACTTGATTCTGGGTGGGTAGGAGCTAATCGGAGCTTTAGTTCACCTTGGGGCGAAATGCCGATAATGGTGCCCTGGCGATCGCTCAAAGTTACAGAGCGTCCCATCCCCGTCAGTAGTTCGACGTAAGACGGCAATAACTTTTCTATTCCTTCCTGCTGCCAACGTTGGTATCCGGATGCAATCCCTTGCAGTGTAATGGCGGCTAGCTGTTCTAAAGAATTGAGCGATCGCTGCGGCTGATCAGCCAAAACTGTTGCTAAGTTGATGCCTGTTTCTGGCACCGGGTTTGTCCAATTGAGTCCTACGCCTACTACGGCTTTGGTAATTTGACCGTGCTGCACGCGTGTTTCGGTGAGAATACCGCCTAGTTTGCGACCGTTGACGACTAAATCATTGGGCCATTTCAGCATGACTGGAATGTCGTAGCTACGCAGAACAGTGGCAATGCCCCAAGCACTACAGAGCGTGAGTTGGGCGCTGTCGGCGATCGCCAGTTGAGGTGTTAAAGCCACTGACAGATATAGCCCCCCCACCGGAGACTGCCAAGTTCGCCCCCATTGACCCCGACCCGCAACCTGCTGAAGTGCAAGAACTGCGGTTCCGGCGATCGCCCCTTGCCCGACTAACTCCCAGAGAGTTTGGTTTGTAGAGGTTAAGGTATCGAATACTTGCAGCGACAGTGGCAAAGAGGAGGTGAAATCAGCCCCTAGTTGAGCTGTTAAATGCTGCTGAACGGCTGTTAAAGCTTGCTCAAATCGTTGCTGATCAAATCCCACAGCGGTATCCTTGTCGCGATCGCAGCTTAAGTTAGCATGGATTCGTTTCGGTTTGTAACTTTCAGGCGATCGCTCAATTTATTACCTTATGCATACCTGGCACTGGCAAACTTGGGAAGGCCGCCCCTATTTAACTTGTAGCCTGCTCTCCGATTGGCCTCATGGCTTTTTTACACAGCAGTTTTGGCCCCATACCCCCGAAAACTTGGTTACAGCCCTGCATCCAGAAGCTCAGGTGTTTCGGGTAAAGCAGGTACATGGCAATGCTGTCTTAGCCCCCTCAGAACTAGAATCAACCCGCATGGCAATTGCCGAGATTGAGGAGTCAGAAACCACGTTTTCTCCAGCAGATGGACTGATCACCGAAGCATTAGATCAAGCAGTTTGGGTTTGCAGCGCCGATTGTACACCCGTTTTAATTGCCGATGTCGAAACTAGGCAGGTCGCGGCAGTTCATGCGGGTTGGCGGGGGACGGCTGCCAAGATTGTGCCCCAGGCGATCGCGCGACTCCAAGCGCAGGGCAGTGTTTTGCAAAATTTGCGAATTGCTTTAGGCCCAGCGATCGCAGGCGAGGTGTATCAAGTTTCTCAGGCAGTGGCAGCGGAAGTTGGCGCAACAGTGGTGCAACCGCGATCGGCTGAGCATAGTGTGGCGGCAATTTTAGAGCCGTTGCAAGAACTACCTAATCCCCCAATTTTGCCTGACTCTGACCCTGAGCGAGTCCGTCTGGATGTGCGACGGGTGAATGTTTTGCAGTTAGAGCAACTAGGCATCAGCCCCGAACAGGTCGCGATCGCTCCTCATTGCACCTATCAGCAGCCAGAGCACTTTTTCTCATACCGTCGAGATGGCCTCAAACGAGTGCAATGGTCAGGAATTGTGAGTGCTGCACTGAACTGAATCTAATCCAAAGGAAATCGCCTCTGAAATCAATTCAGAGGCGATCGCATTAGCAAGGCTTGTCTAGACGGCTTGATAACTTAGCCAAGGAATCAAGCGATATACATCACGCTTATTGATCGTCATCAGAAGTAGGTGTGACTTCAACAGTACCTTCACCAGCAGGGCTAGAGAAGTTAATCGTTGTGGTGTTGTCGTCGCTATCATCGTCGCTGTTGTCATCACTCACATCACTACTGTCATCAGTAGTTGTCGTTTCAGCGTCAGTCGTTGTTTGAGTGTCGGTAGTGGTGGTTGCTTCAGTCTCAGTAGCCTCAGTTCCTGTGGTTTCTGTGGTTTCAGTAGCCTCAGTTCCTGTGGTTGCCTCAGTTCCTGTGGTTGCCTCAGTTCCTGTGGTTGCCTCGGTTTCTGTGGTGCTTGCTTCGGTTTCAGTAGCCTCAGTTCCTGTGGTTTCAGTAGTTTCGGTGGTGGTTGCCTCAGTCCCTGTGGTTTCTGTGGTCTCTGTTTGAGAGCTGGTGCTTTCCTCACTAGTGGTGGAGGTGCTGGTGTCATCGGCTGGCAGTTGGCGCAGACCGATTAAACCTGGAAACACGCGGCTAGGAGCACCGACCAGCTTATAGGTCACACGGTTTCTTTGTCCGAGCGCTAGGCCCCGACCCTTACCCCGGCCTTTACCAGGTTGGGTAACTTTCACCTCATTATCGTCACCACCGACCACAACATAGGTAGTGTTGCTGCTAGAGAGTGACTCAAGGGTAAATAAGCTGACGTAGGTTGTAGAAATAGTGGTGCTGGTCGAGCTACCTACAGAGCCTGCGGTGCCCGAAACGCCCGTAGTGCTGCCTGTGCTTGTACCGCCCGTAGTGCCGCCAGTTGTACCACCACCCGTAGCGCCACCTGTCGTACCACCTGTAGTTGAGGTGCTGCCGCCGGTAGAGCTTAGGCCAGTGCCACCCACATTAAATTCAGTGGTACCGACACTGGTGCCTTCGAGCTTATTGCTACCAACTTCAATTTTGAACTTGGTGTTGCTGTTTTCGCTCTTGTAGCTAGCGTCACCTGCTTCATAGGTTGTGCTGCCTACGCCTGTGCCTTCAATTTTGAACTTGGTGTCACCTTGGAATGCAACATTACCTGTCACGCCGGGGCTGCTAACACCACCAATTTTGAAGCCAGTGGTGCCATTGCCTTCCCCTTTTAGCTTGAAGCTCTTACCTTCAATCTCAAATTTGGTTTTGCTTTGGTTGCTGTCAAAGTCGATAGTGCTATCGGTGCCAGTGGTGCTAACAAAGGTGGTGGTGCCTTGGCCTTTGCCCTCAAGTTTGAACTTGGTGTCACCGCTACCAATTGGAGTTGTTCCCGGCTGATTGGGGATGGTGGTTCCTTGGGTAAAGCGGAAATCAGAGGGGAGATCGATTGTGCCACCGGGCAGGGTTGCGGCAAATTGACCTACATAAAGGTTGCCTGACTTGGCCTCAAAGCTCGAACTGGAGTCTTGAGACAGGGTGATATTAGTCAGGGGTAAGAAGATGGGAGGTAGATTGCTAGCGGTCGAGCTGCTAGAAGAATCTGTCGAGGTGGTCGTCGCCGAAGTAGTGGATGCGGTGCTGCTGGAGGTGTTGGTCGATGTATTGGAAGAGTCGACGAGCAGCGGGCTAATGAGGGTACCGCCTACGACTTGAGAGGGCGAGAAGGAAGTGAGATTAAAGTCTAAAGTTGTTTTTACGCCTTGGAAGAAAACAGGGTTCCCGGCAGCGCTGAATGCTCGGCCTGAGAGGACACCTTCGAGCCTGCCAGTTTCACCGCCATTGGGCACACCTGTTGTTGAGTCGAGACGACCTGCGGTTGGAGTGAAGCGAGAGTTAACCGTCACGCCGCTAGATGTTTCAAGTCTCAGCGTTTGGGTTTTAGCATCAAACAGAACCGTATCGCCACCTGCTGTGCTGGTTGTGCCAGCGGTGTCAGTCGTGGTCGTTGTGCCAGCTGTATCACTTGTGGTTGTGGTGGTGCTTGTCGTAGAGCCAGTAGCACCAGGCACGAAGAAAGAAGCGTTACCTGTAGTGCGACCACCTGTAACTGAAATCTCAGCATGAGCTGTCGTCGCGATCGCCAAGCTTCCAGCCAAGAGACCTAAGCAAACAACATACCGGGTTGATGAGTTAATCACAAAAGAATCCTCACTGAAAGGTGAACAAACAATAGACAGAAAACGCGACTCAAACACCAGGGAAATTCAACAATTACTGAATTTAATTAATCCTGAGCTGAGTCATGCCAGGAAGTAAGTATTGAAATCAGTAGATGTCTGATAGAAAACCAATAGTATGGGTCATAGATATTACCAGAATTGCTGAAAGCCTTTCCCTGAAAGCAAAAGTTGAGTAAGCTCTTTGGCGGGATACTGGTTTTTCTAAACACCCGTGTTTGATAGAACGTTGCTCATCAGCAAATGTTCCCGACTTTGGCTGGTTAATTTTTGATAGTCAAGGTTGAGCCCTCAAACAGTGAATTAATTAGGTAGTCCGTGAGTATCTGCCAGTGAAGCAACATGACTGGATAGTCTCTATCTTTCATCGTGGGTGTCGCTGAGAACTTAACGGCTTGATACTTACAAAACCTGAGATGAAAGGTATCACCAATCAAACATCTCAAACACTCATCTGGGTCAAGCAATAAAGGCTAAATCTCCAGTTCTAGCCTACTCCTAGACTTACCCATAACTAAGAGTTTTCTGTCATCTTCACAAAAACTTTGTAGTACTTTGCTTTCCTAAAAGCTCAGTTCCGTAAAGGATTGGGACGACTCTTGGCATGGCGATCGCGAGAAATGACGATTTTTCAAGCCTTTAGCCAAACAATATTTATAAGTCGAGGAAAAATTAAATAGGTACTAACAGACTGTCAAATTTATAAGACCGTAAAACTATGGATTACCGTAATGTAACCATGACTGATGTGCCCATTAACAGTTACTAGTAGTGAATGTACTTATGTCTACTAACAGGATTTTTACTGATCATATAGAAATAGGCTTTTGGCTCTGAAGATGCCTCTAGGAGCTTTCGCCTGTGAACGAAGTTGGATTCCAGATGAGCGATCGCGGTGCCAAGACCCCAGTTATCTTAAAAAATGTAATAATTTTTAATGAAGCTCTCCCAGAGATTTATGACTCCTCCTCGCCTAGAAGATATTGCGGCTCAACTGGAAAGCGGGAATTCTCGCGATCGCATGGTAGCGTTGGCATCCTTGCGAGAGGTACCAGCAGTAGACGCAGTGCCTTTAATTAAAAAAGTGCTTCATGACGAAAGTCTGCAAATTCGCTCGATGGCTGTGTTTGCCTTGGGTATCAAAC
>CBIHQL010000275.1:0-6117 GCA_966211855.1 uncultured bacterium | reverse complement strand
AAAGAGAGACAATTGGGCTTCAAACCGTGAGCACTCTGTTTGGAGCGGTTCTCACTTGTCATATAGGCGAATTCCAGAACATGAGTTTCCTTAGAGAACGGCAGACCTCGCAGGAAAGAGCAGGCTTTGCTTTAGCAAGGATTGATTGCGAGAAGCATAGTTTTAACTTTAGAAAGGTCAATTGATATGAGCAAATGGTTCTATTTTTTGAAATAATAAAAGGAAGTTATTAATCTCCTCAGCCCCAGATGATAGCTTTGTCTACCGAGGGCGATCGCCGATTGAAACCGCTGTGGTAGAAACATTTCTCTACTATTCCGACTGCCTTCACCTTGAGAAACCCACCTAATCTGATAGCTTTTGTGGGCTTACAAGTCATTAAAGTTTCTTCACGATTTTGAGCAAGTTTGCTCTCACTTGATCTCAGGAGTAATCTGTGACCCTGGAGCAGTTAAGAGTTTTCGTTGTGGTAGCGAACTGTCTACACTTTACTCGTGCCGCAGAGATTCTATTTATCACTCAACCCGCTGTCAGCGCTGCTATTCAGAGCTTAGAAGATGAGTATGGAGTCAAACTGTTTCACCGAATTGGTCGTCGCATTGAAATTACTGAGGCTGGGAAACTCCTGCAAGTCGAAGCCCCAAAAATTTTAGAGCAAGTCGCCCTAACTGAACGTGGGCTTCGAGAACTCAACAATTTACAGCGCGGCGAGTTAAAAATCGGTTCAAGTCTCACGGTCGGTAATTACTGGCTTCCCGATAAAATTAGCCAATTCAAACATCTCTATCCGGGGATCTCCGTTAACTGTACCTTAGCCAATGCTGAGGAGATTAGTGAAGGCACTGCGATTGGCCTATTTGATTTAGGGTTAATTACTGGAGATGTAAAGCTAGCGCTGAAAAGTTCTCTCGATCAAGAAATTGTCGGGCGCGATCGCCTTTGTATTGTGGTCGGACAGCAGCATCCCTGGTTTCAGCGCACTCGCATTTCAGTGCAAGAACTGACCGAAACGGCTTGGGTAATGCGAGAGCCAGGCTCAGGGGCACAACAAATGTTTGAGCAAGCTCTCCAAAATTGGGGAGTAGAGATTACTCAGCTAAACACAGTTTTGGTCTTAAGTAGTAGTGAAATGGTGAAATCTGTGGTTGAGAGTGGCGTGGGTGCTGCAGCGCTACCAGAACTCATGGTGAAAAAAGAGTTGCAACTAAAAACCCTGCGAGATGTGCAAGTAACCCACAGCCGTAAAGGAATTGGTGCAAAACTCGATATCATCCAGCCTGTGTGGAAACTCAAACATCGTCAACGTTTCCAGACCAAGATTGCGATCGCCTTTGAGCAACTCCTAGTCCAGCAGCAACAACCCTAAGCGACTTCTAGGAAGAGTCTTGCAAGCCCTAAACGTTATTAGTCAGCGTTAGCTTGCAATACTTTACTATTACGGATGAGTTGATTTAGATCGAGAAAGTTAATTCCCTGATCTCCCATCACAATGGGCAGATTACCATTCCATTTCTCGATCGCTTGTCTTTGTAGCAGTTCTGGTGTTAACCCGTCTTGCAATAGTTGCTGAGCTTTGGCTTCTCCCCTGGCGAGGTTAACCTTAGCAACGGCCTCTCTAGCAGCTTTTAGGGCGATAAACTCAGCTCGTTTGGCTTCCTGCTCGGCGACTTGCTTGGCTTCTACGGCATTACTAAAGCGCTTAGAAAAGTGAATATGTACTAAAGAGATATCATCAACAGCCGCATGATAAGTGGCTAAGCGAGTGATTAAGGCTTGATCAACATTTGCCTTGACCTCGCCTCGCTTGGTAATAATTTCTTCAGCTGTATACTTTGCCACAACTGCTTTTAAGGCTTCCTCAACAGCTGGGTTAATAATGGTACTAACCACTGCCGCTTCATCACCAATCTCTTGATAGAGTAAGTTAGCTTCGCTAGGGATAATATGCCAGTTGAGCGCAACATCTGCATAGACATTTTGCAGGTCTCTCGAAGAAGCCTCAGCAGAGATTTCTTGATTTTGCACCCGCACACTCAATTTTTTGACTGTCTGGACTAAGGGAATAACGGGGTGAATCCCTTCATTTAACACCTGGGGCTGTACTTCTCCAAACTGCATCAACACCCCACGCTCTCCAGGTCCAACGATAGTAAAGAAACCAGTTAGGAGTGTGAGAATCAATAGAATGAGAATGATCCGACTGGCAATCCAAGCATCTGAAGTCTTTGTTTTTACCCGTTTCGGAGCGGCTAATGTTGATTGAGAATCTAGGGTCATACCTCACATTGATTTAGATAGGCACTTTCAGACGGCCCCACTTTAGCTGTAGGCGTAGTTGGGAAACGTTTTAACTTGTCTTGGTTTGACATAAACCTGCTGATACCGTTGCAGTTGCAGTTGCTTAAAGGTATCTCGCTCTAAATAGGCCAAAACCAAGCGTCCAGAGCTAAGCCTTAACTCAACTTGAATCTCCCACCCCATATGAATGACTCGCTCTACTTGAGCAGGCACCGTGTCTTCTGATGAATGAATTTGAATCACAACATCATGGGGCCGCAGAAAAATGCGATCGCCTTCAATGACATCTACTTTTGGCAAGATCCCAGCATTAATCGGTAAAACATTGACAGGGCCAATAAAGCTCATCACAAAGGGACTAGCTGGCCTATCGTAGAGTTCGGCAGGCGTACCTACTTGTTCAATTTGGCCTTGATTCATCACTACGATTTCATCTGCCACTTCCATCGCTTCTTCTTGGTCGTGGGTGACAAAAACGGTTGTGACCTGAACTTCACGGTGCAATTGCCGTAACCAATTTCGGAGTTCTTTTCGGACTTTGGCATCCAACGCGCCAAAAGGTTCATCTAGCAGCAAAATTTGGGGTCGAACTGCCAATGCCCGTGCTAATGCCACCCGTTGCCGTTGCCCGCCCGACAGTTGAGATGGATAGCGATCGCCAAACGCTTGAAGTTGCACCAACGCGAGGAGTTCTTCGACTCGTTGCTGAATTTGTGATTCTCGCATTTTACGGATGGTGAGCGGAAAAGCAACGTTCTCGCGCACTGTCAGATGTTTGAACAAGGCGTAGTGCTGAAAGACAAACCCAATGCCCCGGTCTTGAACAGGACGGATGGTGGCATTGTGCCCTAACATCCAAACTTCACCCCTGTCTGGTGGTTCTAAACCAGCAATGATGCGCAGCAGTGTCGATTTACCAGAGCCAGACGGCCCCAGTAGCGCTACCAACGAACCGGGGGCAATTTCTAAGCTGACATTATCTAACGCTGGGAACGATCCAAAGCGTTTGGAAATATTGCGAACTGAAATAGTCACTGTGTTTCCCTAAGAGTAACCGACAATATTACTTAATTATTTATTAAAGTACGGTTAGTCTATCGAGATACAGTATTTAAAGCAAGTACCAATACATTTCTTCAAGAAGACCAGCGAAACCTATATGAGGGGTACTCTTTTGTCAGGGATTCATCACATAAAAGATCAATTTAATGATGAATATTTTTTAACAGTCATGCCGTTTCTAAGTTTTTTGGTAGAATTTAACGCTTTTTCAATGCTGCCTGCACAAAATTTCACTAAATAAGTGGCAGGCAAATTGCTATAGCCAATTCAGTGGATTTATTTCCCTAAAAATGTGGGAAATTGCAAGGCTTGATCTGGGCGAGAGTTGTCACTCATCCATTCACCCAGGTTGGCGACAATCTCCCCAAATAGGAGAGGATTTGCTCATTAATTCTCCGGTAACTCCATAGGGTTTTTGGACTGTACAGAGGTGCGACTAAAATCGTCTTGACTTTCCTGAAAGCCGGGAATACGGTTCTGGTATAGACACGTACTTGCAACCCCCTTGCAAGGTTTTAAGAGCACCGAGGTAATTGCGATGATGACAATGGATGCAATGAGCACTGAAATGAAGACAGCGCTGCAAGCTTGTACAGATTGCCATACATTATGCTCGGACGTGATGAAGCGGTATTGCTCCAAGTCCGATAATTTGCCTGTACACTCCGACTTAGTGTGTATGCTGCGCGATTGTGCAGAAGTCTCGATGATGGCGATTCACATGATTACTGATGGATCTGAATTCGCTGGTAGAGTCTGTCTGCTAGCTGCTGACATCAGTATTAAGTGCGCGATCGCCTGTGAAGACTTTGCTGACGATTCACGCATGTCAACCTATGCAGCAGCATTCCGAGACTACGCAGTGGCTTGTAAGCGTGCGGGGCAACTCTCAGTCGCTTATTTTCGCAGACCCAACGTTGCGGGTGATGTTTGCACAACTTGCGCTTAGAAGAAACTAGACCTAAAGAAGAGTTGCGATCGCGTCCTACTGCTTAGCTAGCACCTCTTGAGGCGTAAATTTAGCATACTCTTCTGGTGTGAGAAATCCTTCACGGACGTTGACTTGCTTGGGAATCAACTTCAAGCTGTACCACAGATCCGCCACCTCTTGTTGTTTCGTGATCACAGCTTCCGTAATCGGTTGCAGCCCGTAGTTATATTTCCCATGCATGATCTCCAGAGTAGGTGGGTCAAGTTGAGTGACAGGCGCGAGTAGTTGGGCCATTTCTTTGGGATGCTCTCTCGACCAGTCTTCCGCCTTTTCGAGTTCTCCCAAAAACACCTTAATCACTTCCGGATGAGCTTGATAGAACTTGCGGCTCGTGGTGTAGAAATTACGCGTATCTCGCAGCTTTTCACCATCGATCAGAATCCGTCCCGCACCGCTTTGCTCGGCTCTAGTGATATACGGGTCCCAAATGAACCAGGCATCTACCTTGCCCTGAGAAAATGCGACGTTTGCTTCAGGGGGTGGCAAAAAGACAGACTCCACATCACTGAGTTTCAGCCCTGCTTGCTCTAAAGCTTTCACCAATAGATAGTGACCGATAGATGCTTTTTGGAAGGCGATCCGCTTGCCCTTCAAGTCAGCCACACTCTTCACAGGTGAATCTTTGGGCACCAGCAGTGCCACAGGTTTGCCGTTGGTGTGGGTGGTGGCGACATAGACCAATGGGGCACCCGCCGCTTGAGCAAAGATGGCAGGAGATTCGGCGGTGTGGGCAATATCCAAGCTCCCCGCATTCAAAGCTTCTAGCTGTTGGGAACCCGCAGCAAACTCGGTCCATTTCACCTTGAATCCTAGTGGCTCTAATGCTTTGTCCAGAGTGCCTTGTTGTTCCAACACAGCTAGAGAAGTCAATTGTTTAGAGCGCACCACCCGAAATTCTTGCTTTCCACTGCTGCTCGTAGAACTAGCATTGGCAACATTACTTTGCGGTTGAGCGGCATTATTCGAGGAGGTAGTGCAACTCGCCAAAGATGTGGAGAGAGCCAGAGAATAGCCGATGCAGAATAAGGCCGATCGCCGAGTAATTTTTGAGCGTTGCCAAGTTGAAAATGTTTTGTTGAGACTCCACACTGATCAATACCTAAAAAAAGATATGTGAACTCAGAACGAGATAGCTGCTGAAATTGTTCTAGGCAGTAAGGTTTAGGCAGTGACCGCGACAGGAGGCGTATACGTAGAAGAATCTCCCTTAATCGCTTGACTGTGCTTACCCTCAATTCCCACCGGGAGATCTCCGGCGATCGTGACTCGTTGGACTCGACGGGGTTGGTTGCCGTAATCCGCGATCGCGTAGTGTTGAGTGGCGCGGTTATCCCAGAAAGCGACATCTCCCACTTTCCAGCGCCAACCCACGGTGTTTTCTGGACGGGTGACATAGGATTGCAGCAGCCGCAAAATATCATCGGATTCGGTGGTGGATAAACCTTGAATTTGACGGACAAACCCACCAATGAACAAGCCTCGTTCACCCGATTCGGGATGTACGCGCACGACCGGATGCAAGCTTTCGTAAACCGTTGAGGTAAAGACCTTCCGATACGCCTTTAGTTCTTCCGACAAGTTGACCGCAGCTTCGGCATAGTCGTAAGCATTGCTGTGGACTGCCCAAAGGCGATCGGCAAGATTTCGGAGATGATCGGGTAAGTCTTGGTAAGCGGTGACGCTGTTGGCCCAGATGGTATCGCTTTGACCTCAAAGCTTTGAGATTGAGTCGTCTTGGTATCTTGGCTCAAAACTGCACTCATGAT
>CBIHQL010000274.1:0-6121 GCA_966211855.1 uncultured bacterium | reverse complement strand
CCAGGGTGAACGAGTTGTAGACCAAATCAACGACTTGATTGGTGCCTTCGTAGCCTAAGAAGGGTTTGTAACCGATCGGGAAGTTTTGGATGTGGATCGGGGAGGCAATCACACCGCAAGGGATGTCGAGCCGTTTACCGACGTGGCGTTCCATTTGGGTGCCGAAGATGGCTGAAGGTTCTAGGCGAGCGATCGCATCTGCAATAGCCCCGTGGTCATCGCTGATTAAGATTTCGTCGCAATATTCACTCACCTGTTCGCGGAACCAATCGGCATCATATTTGCAGTAGGTTCCAGCCATGACGACATGAATGCCCATTTCTCGCGCCAAGATTTTGGTCATCGCGGCAGCGTGAGTGTTGTCACCAAAGACGACGGCTTTTTTGCCCGTGAGGTTTTGGCAGTCGATCGATCGCGAGAACCAAGCCGCTTGCGAGACGTGCAGGGTTTGCTCGTTGATAAAGTCTTCGTAATTGACATTAGCCCCTTGATCGTTAATCACCTGTTGAATCTTACGAATGCAACGGGCTGTCTCCACGACCCCCATCGGCGTGATGTCTACATAGGGGGTGCCAAACTCTTGCTCTAGATAACGGGCGGTCATCAAACCCAGTTCCCGATAAGGCACTAAGTTAAACCAGGCTTTGGGCAGGTTCTTGAGGTTGTGAACTGAGGCACCTTCGGGGATGACTTCATTGACTTCAATGCCTAAATCCGCCATCAACCGCTTCAACTCGGTGCAGTCGTGGTTGTTGTGGAAGCCCAGTGTAGACATACCGATGATGTTGACCGAAGGCTTCTTGGTTTTTTCAGTTACCAAATCACCCTTCTTGCGGGCTTTGGCAATGTAGTACTGAACGATTTGCTCTAGGGTGCGATCGGCGGCTTGCAGTTCGTTGACGCGGTAGTGATTCACATCTGCCAGCAACACATCGGCTTGAGCAGATTCTTGGGCACGCTCAACAAAGTTTTGTAAATCTTCTTGCAGAATGCTTGAGGTGCAGGTGGGAGTCAAGACAATCAAATCGGGGTGCTCTTCGGCGTCTTTGCGGGTGATGTTGTCTACCACCTTTTCTTGAGAGCCACGCGCCAACACGTTGCGATCGACAATACTGGCAGTCACCGGGGTAAAGTCGCGCTCCCGTTCTAGCATCGATCGCATGACGTTGAAGTAGTCGTCGCCCAACGGTGCATGCATGATGCCGTGAACGTTTTTGAAAGAACTGGCGATGCGGAGGGTGCCAATGTGGGCGGGGCCTGCATACATCCAGTAAGCCAATTTCATATCCGGTGCTCTCCCTTAATCTCAGTTGTGATCGACCACCGAGCGGCATGGAATTTCAGAAGTTAAAACCTTTCGCCAAAAGTTCTGACACCAATTAAAAAACGGCTCAGCGATCGCAATTTGTAATGTGCAGTGCGTTCTAGTTGCAATCGTCTTTGATTGTCTCAAAGAAGCGAGTGTTGTGAGTGTCACCACATTTTGAGTATTAACGTTAAAGAGCCAGCAGCGATCGCCTTTGATCCTTATCTGGCAAGCATCAGAGCGATTATCTACATATTTGCATCACAGGTTAACCTGCAATGATTTTTAATTCTTTGTTATCTGGCTTCAAACAATATTGAAAAATGAGAAGTCAGGTTATTCATTAATCTTTATAAATCAACAATTAAACGCTGAGTAATTAAACTTAAATATCGAAAAAATAACGGCTCAGTCGAAAGATTTAAGCATGACCTAACCCCCAGCCCCTTCCCTGCCAGGGAAGGGGAGCAAGAGAACGATCGCACCCACAGATCAATTAAAAGCCCCTCTCCGCACCGGGGAGGGGTTGGGGAGGGGTTCTGCTTACAAAGCCAAAGCTAACCGTTGAGCCACAAATAATTCTTGAATGCCTTTTTCAGCGAGATCCATCATTTGATTCAGTTGCGATCGGCTGAATGCCCCTTCCTCGGCAGTCCCTTGGACTTCAATCACACCAAGCTGATCATTCATGACCACGTTGAGATCAACCTTGGCACCAACATCCTCAACATAATTCAGATCCAAAATCGCTTGGTCTCCCATTAAGCCGACCGAAACTGCGGCGATCTGGTGACGGATGGGCGATCGCTCTAGCTCTCCACGTTCGAGCAGTTGGTTGATAGCATCTTGCAGCGCTACAAATCCACCTGTGATTGCAGTGGTTCGGGTGCCTGCATCCGCTTGCAAGACATCTGCATCGACGACAATCGTGCGTTCTCCCAAGGCTTCCATGTCGAGGGCAGCCCGCAAACTCCGACCGATTAAGCGTTGAATTTCTTGGGTGCGTCCCGATAGCTTGAGAAATTCACGTTCTTGGCGTTGCGGGGTGGCTCCGGGCAACATACGATACTCAGCCGTCAGCCACCCTTGACCCTTGCCTTCTAGAAATCTGGGAACTTTCGGTTGAATCGTGACGGTGCAAAGTACTTGCGTATCGCCACAGCGGGTCAACACCGAACCTGCGGCAAACCTCGTAAAGTTGCGATCGAAGCTGAGCGGACGCAGTTGATCGGGTTGACGACCATCCGTACGCTGAAAAGCCATTTTGGTGAGCAACGCTTCAGAGTTCACAGTTTTGCCTCAACAATCTGATTGAAGGTATAGCCAGCAGCCAAGCATGATGCAATGGACACCCCACTGCCTTGTCATTGTATGCAACCCATAGAGATGGCGATCGCAATTTTAGGGAAAAATCCCGCTTTACTGAGTTGGATGTTTTAAGCCATTGACAATTTCTTGATGCACCTGATCAATGGATTGATTTCCGTCAATTTTTAAGAGGCGATCGCGGTGGTCGTAATAGTCCAGCATGGGTAGGGTCGCAGCATGGAAGCGCTCAATCCGGTGCTGCAAAATCTCAGGTGTGTCATCTAAACGCTGGTGGTTGAGCGATCGCACCATCATCACTGGGTCAGGGACATCGAGCCAAATCGCCCAGTCTAATTGTTGTTGTAGCTCTTCTAAGAGAAAGTCCAACTCTTCAGCCTGGAATGCCGTGCGTGGGTGACCTTCGAGCAACCAACCCCGACTGACATCCGATTCGAGCAATCGTTGCCGCATCAGTTGGATCATCACTTCATCAGGGACGAGTTCCCCTTGCTCAATATACGGTTGCACCTGCTGACCCAAAGGCGTTTGGCTGGCGATCGCTTGGCGCAACATCTCTCCTGTCGAAATCAACGGCACTTGCAGATAGTTGCAAAGTTGCTGGGCTTGCGTTCCTTTTCCGGCTCCTGGCCCTCCCAAAATCACTAATCGCACAGTTTTGGCTTCCTCACCACCTAGCACACCGTCTTCCTCATTATGTTGAAGTTTGCCAAACTCTGATGACCCAACCTCAGAAATCCTGAATCTTTTTAAAAGTTCTGGTTAAACCTTGGCATTCTATCTGAGTCTAGATGTGTAAGCTAGATGACTCGTGTTCAATAGAAATACCCTCACGGCAGAACTATTGACGTACTCACATATCTAGTGTTTTATGAGGGGAGTTTGGCTGCATGACACACCATATTTGCTTCTTGCATCTGTCCGAGCAAGCAGCTAGATTTGAAATCCTGACTGTATCGTGACGTTGCCCTATGGTTTCCCAAATCGAAACCCCAGCCCTGAATTCCCTTAAAGCGCCAGGAGAACGTCGAGCTTCGATTGAGGTCAGTCGTCGCCTACCTCACGCGATTGAAGGCTTAGTGCAGGTGTTTACCTGTTCGCACCGCAGTTTTTTTACCAGTGTGATGGCGCAAGCACTCCGCATTGCTGGGCAAGGAACCCCAGTGCTAGTGGTGCAGTTTCTCAAAGGGGGCATTGGGCAAGGTTATGAGCACCCCGTCAGACTCGGTCAACATCTAGATTGGATTCGCTGCGATCTGCCTCGTTGCATCGACACGCCCCACCTCGATGAAACAGAGACGCGATCGCTCCTCGACTTATGGCAGCACACCCAAGCAGTGGTGATGCAAGGCAAATATGACTTAGTGGTGTTAGACGAATTAAGTTTGGCGATTAATTTTGACCTGATTTCAGAAACAGAAGTGCTGGCTTTTTTACAAAAACGTCCTAGCCATGTGGATGTAATCTTGACAGGCCCAGAGATGCCCCCCGCACTGCTCGATGTCGCCGATCAAATCACCGAATTGCGCCGCAGCCACCAGCCTTAACGCGATCGTCACAATTCGCACTACAGTTATTCTTGCCCTCAGTAGTCATGAGGGTGTAATTTAGCTCTGCTCTGGGAAACATGGGATTTTTGGGAAGCGGGATGATTAAGAACGATACCTGGATTACACAAATGGCTGCGAAAGGGATGATCACGCCTTTTGAGCCAAGCTTACTTCGCACCGTGCCGGGGGATGCCAATTCGCCCATGCGTCCGGTGATCAGCTATGGTCTCTCAAGTTATGGCTACGATATTCGCCTGTCTCCGGCTGAGTTTCGTATCTTCCGCCATATTCCCGGCACCGTGATTGACCCCAAAAACTTCAATCCAGAAAACTTAGAACCTACCAAGCTCCACACCGATAGCAATGGCAGCTATTTCGTGCTTCCAGCTCACTCCTACGCCTTGGGTGTGGCCTTAGAGCGGTTGGAAGTTCCTGATAACGTCACTGTAATCTGCATTGGTAAATCGACTTACGCCAGAGCCGGAATCATCGCCAATCTCACCCCTGCCGAAGCGGGCTGGCGTGGGCACTTAACGCTAGAATTCTCCAACTCTTCTAGCGCTGATTGCCGCATCTACGCCAACGAAGGCGTGGTGCAACTGCTGTTTTTAGAAGGCGAACCCTGTGCAGTCAGCTACGAAACTCGCCGTGGCAAATATCAAGACCAACCTGAAGCCGTTACCCTAGCACGGGTTTAATGGCGCGACCCCTCCCCAACCCCTCCCCGGCGCGGAGAGGGGCTTTTGGTTTATCTGTATGTACAGCCCACTTCTTTCTCCCCTTCCCTGGCAGGGAAGGGGCTGGGGGTTAGGTCTTCTTCAAATCACCCCGACCAAGAGCGACGGAAGTTAAACCACCATTCTCGCCAATCTTGCCAACGAGTTGCGCGATCGCGATTCCATTCTGCAGCGGTGGCTTGAAGAATTTCGGCAAATGTCGGCGAGAGGGTTGGCAATTCAGCGATCGCACTAATTTTTAGCTTGTGACGGATAGCAAGGGCGATCGCAGGCACCAATTCACTCGCCTCTGCCCCCACCAAATGCGCTCCTAAAATTGTTCCGTTCTGTCGCACAATCAACTTGCACAAGCCTGTTAGTTCTTGCTGAATCTGCGCCTTGGCTAACGTTTTGAACGACTGCCGCAACACGACAACATCCTTGCCATAGCGCTTCCTAGCCTGTACTTCGGTCAAGCCTACCCGCACCAACTGCGGATGCGTGAAAACCACCCTATTGCGCTCATGATGAACTTGCCAACGCGAAAACCACAAGGCATTTTTAACGGCGATCGCGGCTTCTGCTTGAGCTTGATGAACTAATCCCGAACCGCCGCCACAAACATAAATTCGCGGATTGGTGGTTTGTAGCTTGGCGTTGTGGACAATTCCGCCCGTATTCCATCTCACTCCAACATCCGTCAAATTTAGTGAAGCAACTTGAGGTTCTGAAGGGGTTGCCAAAATAATTTCGTCAGTCGCGATCGCTTGGTTACCAACCTGCAGCCACTTTTGCCCATCAATTTGTTTAACCTGCGTCACCTCTACATCTGTTAGAACTTTTACTCCATCAGCTTCGAGTTGGGCTTGGATGAGCTGGGCACAGTCGGCATCTTCTTGCGGCAACAGATAAGGGCCACTCACCGCCAATGTCACAGCTACCTGCTGACGTGCCAGCGCTTGAGCAATCTCTAACCCAGCCGGTTCACCCCCTAAAATCAGCACAGACTTCGGCAACTCAGGCTTTGAACACCAATGCCCAAACTCGGATGTAGTAATAAAACCGAGCGCTCGCAAGCCCTCAATCTCTGGAATGCTGGGAGTCCAATCTGGTGCGAGGAGATAAGCCCGCGATCTCACGTCCCGCTGCTTGACTCGCAATGCTAACCGAGGTCGTTGAGTAAATTGGCCCGCTCCCACAATTACTTCCACACCTAAAGCAGC
>CBIHQL010000273.1:0-6125 GCA_966211855.1 uncultured bacterium | reverse complement strand
GTGCCGTTAACAGCATTACCCTCAACAGCCAACAAATTTCTCTGACCGCTCGACAACAGGCGCTAGCGATTCAACAGGTTTTGAATTCTATGAATGAGCTTAGCCATCATGCCGAGCAAACTACTGCGGGTCTTCGACAAACCAAAGCAGGAGTGCAAACCCTCAATGAAACAGCATCAGATCTCCAAGCAATAGTCTAGGTATAGAAAGTGAGCCAGCCATGATGATCGAAGATGAAGAACTACGAGGTATTTTTAAGGTTGCTAGTGAAGAGCATGTGCAGCACTTAGAGTCTGGTTTGCTGCATTTAGAAAGTCATCCTAACGATCGCACCAAACTAGAGTATTTGCTGCGTGAAGCCCATAGCCTCAAGGGTGACGCAAACATGCTGGGAGTGCGCGATGTTGGCACTCTAGCTCACCAAATGGAAGAGTTATTAGGCTCTGTCAAACGCGGAACCCTGGTGCTCTCTTCTGAGGTTAGCGATCGCCTCTATCATGGTCTGGATGCCATTCGCAAACTCATCCACGAATCCGTCACAGGTGAAGCCTCTGGGGTCAATACCTTTCAAGTGTTGGCTCATTTGATGGGTGCCCCGCAACAAACCACTCCCACAACACCCACAGCAGCAGCCAGTGAAGATGCTACTCTTGAGCCACCTGACAGCGCTATTACAGAGTCAGAGGCAATCACTTCAGAAACAGAGGCGATCGCTCCTCCGACACCTCCAAGCAATGAACTGCCCACCTTAGAACTCAGCACTGCTGCCACACTCAGCGATACACCTGCCACCTCAGCAGAACTGATTGCACCGCCCGCATCTTCTTTTGCACCCGCTCGCCTCAAAGAAGACGCAGAAAGTGTTGCAACAACAGCAACTAATGGTCACACAACGCCCACGGCTGGCACGATCGCAGTCGTCACACCGACCGAGCCAACTTATCCCTCATCTCCAATCGCCGAGCCGCTGGCAGACCCCAGAAGTGCGATCGCAGAACCCAACGCAGCTAACAATTACCGCATCGAAACGATCCGCGTCGAAACCCAAAAACTCGATGCCTTAATGACTCAGGCCGGAGAGCTGGCTGTCACCAAAATTCGCATTGCTCACCGTTTAGCCGAAGTTGAAGCCCTCACAAGCCTCTGGGAAGAATGGAGCCGAGATCTCTCGGTCAACCGCTTTACTCTCAATAGCAACGAACATAACGACAGCAAAAACAAACAAGTTCAGGCTTTCTATCACCGCACCGAAGAACGGCTCGATCGCTTGGGTTTGTTAGTTCATCGCTTGCGTAGTGCTGCCTACGAAGACACTGCTCGCCTTGATGTCGTGACTAATGAGTTAGAGGAAGGCATTCGTACACTCCGCCTCTTACCGTTATCTACGATTTTTCAGCTATTTCCGCGCATGGTGCGTGATTTAGCCAAAGAACAAGGCAAAGAAATTAACCTAGTGATTGAGGGTGGGGATACCTGCGCAGACAAGCGCATCTTAGAGGAGATGAAAGATCCTCTCATGCATATGCTTAGAAATGCGATCGACCACGGGATCGAGTCTCCCGATGAGCGAGAGCGCTTAGGCAAACCCCGAGCCGCTACAATTTGGCTCACTGGCTATCAAACTGCCACCAGCATTGTGATTGAAGTGCGCGATGATGGTCGAGGTCTCAATTTAGAAAGCATCAAACAAACCGCTCTCAAACGAGAAGTGGTGCGCGAAGGTGACTTAGCCACCATGAGCCCCACTCAAATTCAAGCATTGATTTTTGCCCCTGGTTTCTCGACTCGCACCTTTGTCACCGAAGTTTCGGGTCGTGGGGTTGGGCTAGATGTCGTACGAGCCAATGTCGAACGGCTCAAAGGCACCATTCAGATAGAGTCACAACCCAATCAAGGCTGTACGTTTCGCGTGCAGATGGGCACGACTCTAGCCACCGCTCATGTCTTAATTGTCGATGTCCATGAGCAACCTTATGCGATTCCGGTTGAGTTTGTCCAAACCACGTTGCTGATTCAGCCCAACGATATTTTTTCAATTGAGGGCGGTGAAACCATCGTTTTGGAGCATCAGCCGATTTCAATTGTGCCGTTGTCGGCATTGCTAGAGCTGAATACACCTACCAATTCTCGCCCAGCTTCAGCGACAAATTCACAAATGTTGCCTTGCATCGTCTTGAAGGTAGGCAGCGATCGCCTCGGCTTATTGGTGGATGCTCTACTGGATGAGCAAGATGTGGTGTTGAAACCCCAAAGCAAGCTCCTCAAGAGAGTTCGCAATGTTTCGGGCGCAACTATTTTGGGCACTGGAGAAGTTTGCATGGTGCTCAACCCTCATGACTTAATTAAGTCGGTGCGAAAACGGAGCAGTGCTTTTACACCTCGCACCTTTGCGAAAGAGCAAGAAAAACAGCAGACCATTTTGTTAGTCGAAGATTCAATTACCATTCGCACCCAAGAGAAGAGAATTTTGGAAAGTGCTGGCTATGAAGTAATGGCAGCAGTTGACGGATTGGATGCACTCAATAAGCTCAAAACTCGCAACTTTGATGCGATCGTTTCTGATGTACAAATGCCCAATTTAGACGGGCTAGGTCTCACCGCAAAAATTCGGCAGCAAAAAGAGTATGCTGAATTACCGATCATTTTAGTAACCTCCCTGGCTAGTGATGAAGATAAACGTCAAGGGGCAGAAGCTGGAGCCAACGCCTACATTACGAAGGGCACTTTTGATCAGAGAGTGCTGCTAGATACGCTGAGGAGGCTGATTTAATGCCCACGTTTCCGGTGCGGGTACTACTGGTTGAAGATTCACCCGTTTCTCTTGCTGTCTTACAGCGAATGATCTCTAGTTCTCCAGATATCGAAGTTGTGGGAACCGCCCGCAATGGTATTGAAGCGCTGGGCTTAATTCCTAATCTGCAACCTGCTGTGATCTGCACCGATTTTTACATGCCAGGGATGGATGGGCTGGAATTTACCAAAGAGGTAATGGCGAAGTATCCGCGGCCCATCTTGATCATTAGTGCTTCGGTGCAACCTGACGACACGCACAATATCTTTCAGCTCTTGGATGCGGGGGCAGTCGATGTTTTTCCTAAGCCGGGTTCTGGCTCTACAGCAGATTATGAGTTAGTCAAACAAGATCTGATTAGTAAGATCAAAGTTTTGGCTGGGGTGACGGTATTTACTAAACATAGACCGATCGCAGTTAAATCTGCCCCACTCAAGGTAGAGCCCAGCACCCTCAAAAGCAAAGCTGCAATTCGCGCGATCGCCATCGGTGCCTCTACAGGTGGCCCCCAAGCTCTCCAAACCATTTTGACCCAATTACCTGCTAACTTTCCGGTGCCTATCTTGTGCGTGCAGCATATCAGCGAAGGCTTTTTGCAAGGATTGGTCAACTGGTTGCGCTCAGAATGTCGCATTGGAATCAAAATCGCTCACGCAGGCGAGTCTCCCCAGTCGGGCATAGTCTACTTCGCTCCCGAAGGTCATCACCTAGAACTAGACGCTCAAGGCAGGTTTGTGTGTTTAGCATCTCCTCTCGTCGATGGGCATCGTCCCTCTGCCACTGTCACTCTAACTTCAGTTGCTAAATTTTATGGTTCTACAGCTCTAGGAGTGCTGCTGACTGGCATGGGGCGAGATGGTGCTGCTGGTATGCAGGCGATCGCTCAGGTGGGTGGTAGCACGATTGCTCAAGATGAAAAAAGTTGTGTCGTCTTTGGCATGCCCAAAGAAGCGATCGCTTTAGGAGCAGTGCAATCAGTTTTGCCAATTCAGGATATCGCCTCCGTTATTTTAAAGAAAGTTTTACCAACCAAAAATTAGTTTCTTGGGTGCGATCGCAGGCTGTCTCATCACCCTTCTGTGATCGACTTCACTGCACAAAATGCGAAAATTAGCCATAACGAGTGGCGAGCCTCAACGTTGGGCCTCGCTGATTTTTGTTATTTAAACTTCAACTCCAGTTTGAGAGGCTCGCATGACATCTTTACCACAACCTAAACTTCTCCTTGTTGAAGATAGTCCGGTTAGCCAACGAGTCGTCACCAAACAACTCAAAAAACTGGGATATGAAGTAGATTTAGCCGAAAATGGTCAAGAAGCCCTAAATCTGCTGGCTCAAAATGACTATGGGCTAGTCTTGCTCGATTGCCAAATGCCCATTCTCGATGGCTATGAAACAGTTAAGGCTGTTCGGCAGCAAGCTTCTCCGTTGCGGGAGATTGTTGTGATTGCCATGACCGCTACCAACGACCCCGAAGAGCAAGATCGGTGTCTCAAAGTTGGGATGAATGACTACTTACATAAGCCTTTTAGTGAAGATGAATTAGCCGCAAAGCTCAACTACTGGGGCCAAATACCTGCTACAGTTTCTCAGGTTCACTCAGCTTCAGAGCCATTGAAGACTGGTGCAACAACGACTCAACCCTCAACCCTTCTTGAAGGTTTAACTGCCGATGTTGGGGTGGATCTGGCTCGCTTTCAACAAGTGACTCGCGGTAATGTTGAGTTTCAAAAGCAGGTACTACAACTGTTTTTGCAAGATACCCAAAAAAATGTGACTTTAGCGAAAACCGCGATCGCAGCAACTGATTTTATTGCTTTAGAGCATCAAGCTCATCAAATCAAAGGCGCGAGTGCCAATGTTGGGGTTAAATCAGTTAAGGCATTGGCAGAGCAGATGGAGCAATATGCTCACCAACAGTCTCTAGAGGCGATCGCAGAAGTCATCACTCATATCGAGAAATCTTTAGAACTCATTCGCAGCATTGTTCTCAACTAATCATTGAGCGCTCATTAAGTGCCTGCAACGTCTGTACCGATGAACCGCTGAATCGCTTGGCGAAGTTGGGCAGCGTCAAACGGTTTGGTCAAATATTCTGAAGCCCCTGCTAAACGGCCTTGAACTTTATCAAAGGCGCGATCGCGAGCCGTCAGCATAATGATCGGCAGCGTCTGGAACTGCGGCAAACTGCGAATGGTGCGGCAAAACTCTAAACCATCAATTTCGGGCATCGACACATCGAGCAGTAAAAGCGCGATATTTTCTTGGCTGAGCAGAGACAGAGCATCAACAGCACTGTCAGAGACTAAGACACGATAGTCTGGCGACAACACTTTTTTGATGAGTTCTTGCATCACCACACTGTCATCTACTGCTAGAACAGTTGGGGTCACGTTTGAGTTTGCAGTCATAGCTTGGGGTTTCTGATGATTCTGAGAGATTGCATCCAAAATTGGCTCTATGAGGCGATTAATATACAGAGGCGCTAGCAACTCAGAGCAACACAATCATGAGTTCTACTAGTTATCTTGCTCTATTCAGGGTGCCCAGGTTGATCGGTCACGCATCACCTAAAACCCAGGCAAGCAGCAGTTTGCGCCACAATTATCCAAAAAACTTCCAAAAATTTTTCTAAAATACTTGACACCTCTTAGCAATCTGTAGCATTATTATTGAGGCAGCGCCGATGGGGTGTCGCCAAGTGGTAAGGCAGCGGGTTTTGGTCCCGCCATTCCTAGGTTCGAATCCTAGCACCCCAGTTTAATATCAATAAGATCAGCTCTCGAAAGGTTACAGATCCTTGAGGGCTGTTTTTGTGTTGATTTTTCACATTCATTAATTGCTTCATCGTTATGCTTGAGAGTTCGCCAAAAGTGCTTGCCCTTGATTTTGATGGTGTCCTTTGTGATGGGTTGAGAGAATATTTCCAAACAGCTTGGCAGGCTTATACTACTCTGTGGTCATCCACCCCATCTATGCCCCCTCCGGGGTTAGCTGAGCGCTTTTACCAACTCCGGCCTGTCGTCGAAACCGGATGGGAGATGCCCGTGCTGATCCATGCGTTGCTACGAGGCGTTGCTGAAGCAGAGATTTTGCAAGATTGGCCTACGATCGCCCGTCTGCTGCTAGTAGACAACCACCTGCAAGCCGCTGATGTAGGCACCACAGTTGATGAGATTCGCGAGCGCTGGATTGCTACTGATCTCGACAGTTGGTTGGCGCTCCACCGCTTTTATCCCGGCGTGATTGACCAATTGCAGCAGTTTGTCAGCCGTGGCTCTGTGCAACCTGTGATTGTCACGACGAAAGAAGGCCGCTTTGTCGCCCAGTTATT
>CBIHQL010000272.1:0-6136 GCA_966211855.1 uncultured bacterium | reverse complement strand
GTGCTAGAAGCTCTAGAGCGGCAAGCTTACGATGTTATTTTGATGGATATTCAAATGCCCGAAATGGATGGGCTCGAAGCTACCCGCCGCATCCATCAACTTTGGCCCGATCAACGCCCGTACATTGTGGCAGTTACCGCCAATGCTATGCACAGCGATCGCGATGTCTGCCTCAACGCTGGGATGGACTATTACTTGAGTAAACCCATTCGCATTGAAGAGCTGACCGAGGTCTTGACCCAATGCCAGCAACGTCAGCACCCTACATCTCCAGACTCTACATCCCCGCCAAGGGTGATAAGCTCCACTGCTATTGATCTACAAGTATTACAAGCCTTTCGCAGTATTTTAGGAGCAGAAAGCGCAGGTGTGTTGGGCGAACTCATTGAGCTTTATCTGCGAGAAGCACCCGCACAGGTCAAAACCTTGCATGAGGCTGCTGCAAATCAAGACTTTGCCACTCTAAAACTGACTGCCCATACGCTCAAATCTAGTAGTGCCACCCTTGGAGCGCTGACTTTGGCGCAAATGTGCCGTGAGTTGGAATCTAGCCATCACAACGCTACGATAGCCAATATTCTCGCTCAGGTTTCTCAACTAGAAGCAGAGTATGCCAGAGTTCACGCGGTTCTTCAGCTAGAGCAGCAAAAATGTCTAGCATAAACTTCAATCATCCGACTCAAGCTCAGCCATTGGTGCTAGTTGCCGATGACGACCCCTTCATGCGGCTACAACTGCGTCGGGCGATGGAAGAAGAAGGGTATCAAGTCGTTGAGGTTACTAATGGTGAGCAGTGCCTAGCCAATTACCAACGGTTGCATCCTGATATTGTGCTGCTAGACGCGGTCATGCCCGTGATGGATGGGTTTACCTGTTGTGCCAAGTTGCAAGTGTTCGTTGAAAGCGATCGCACCCCAATCTTGATGATTACAGGGCTAGAAGATGCCGAGTCAGTGGCTCAAGCTTTTGCAGCCGGAGCGACTGATTACATCACGAAACCCATTCACTGGGCTGTATTGCGGCAACGGGTACGCCGTCTTTTGTACCAAACCCAACTGTATCGAGAATTAGAATCTACGAACCATCTCCTGCAAAAGTTAGTTTCGTTAGACGGCCTGACTCATTTAGCGAACCGCCGCCGTTTTGACGAATATTTTGCTCAAGAATGGCAGCGAATGGCTCGTGAGCAAGCTCCGATTTCTCTGATTTTGTGTGACATTGACTTTTTCAAGCTCTACAACGATACCTACGGGCATCAAGCAGGAGATGAATGCTTACGTCATGTTGCAAAAGCCATTGATAGCTCTGTCAAGCGCCCTGCCGATCTGGCGGCTCGTTATGGTGGCGAAGAATTTGTAGTTGTTTTGCCCAACACCCACGCACCGGGGGGAGCTAAAGTCGCCGCTGAGATTCAAGAGCGAGTGCAGTTGCTCAAGATTCCTCACCAAGGCTCCCCAGTCAACCCTTTCATCACGCTGAGCATGGGCATCGCTACTGTCATTCCGTGGTGTGAGGTGTCTCCCGAAATACTGCTCAACACTGCTGACAAAGCGCTCTATCAAGCCAAGGCTGCGGGCCGCAATCAATACTACGTTCAACAATTGCGATCGCCTAATACCAACCCTAATGTCTAACTCTCGACAGAAGAATATCGAGCAGAAACTTGTTAAAAATAAATGCACTTTAGGCTAGCTGAGCGCATTGTTAGTTCGTAAGCGCAGGGCTACAGTATTTTTTAAGCCTATCCCCCCTATGGGGATGTTAGCCTAAGGGAAAGTTTGTGGTGCTTGAGGTTAATTCTCGGCAATTGAGAGTTAACGCTGAGCTACCGCGATCGCTGAAGTCTCTCTTCACTTAGGCGTAAGGCGCGAGGAACTAGACAGTGGTTGCCACTCCAGAAAAACAGCAACAACAAATCCTAGACCCAGGAACACATTCAGATCGCGTCGCGGTTTTGTTAATGGGTTACGGCGAGGTCGAGAGCTACGAAGACTTTGCCAACTACAACGAGCAGGCGCTCAACCTACTCACAGCCAAATTTGCTCCCGTACCTACTTGGATTTATCCGCCGTTGGCTAAGCTGTTAGCCGTTTTCGACTTACACGAATGGGGTCACCAACACAATAACTTTGTTTCTCCCCACAACGCCATTTTTGAGCAGCAGCGGGCAGGCATCGAAAAGCACTTAAAAGACAGATGGGGCGATCGCGTCCAAGTATTCAAAGCCTTCAACTTCTGCGCTCCGTTTCTTCCAGAGCAAGTACTCAGCGAAATTAAGACCGCAGGCTTCGACAAGATATTAATTTATCCGTTGCTCGTGGTTGATTCGATCTTTACCAGTGGCATCGCCGTTGAGCAGGTGAATGCAGCCTTAGATAAGCTGGTAGACGGCACCAAACATTGGGTGACTGGGCAGCGTTACATCCCGTCTTTTTACAACGAGCCAGACTACATCGATCTCTTGGCACAGCTCGTTGAAGACAAGATTAAAAATGATCTAGCAGTAGCACACTTACCTTCCCAGACCGGGATCATTTTGATGAATCATGGTTGCCCCCACAAAGCTAAGGGCTTTACCTCTGGCATCGAAGAAAGTGAAGCGCTCTACAATCGAGTTCGCGAAAAATTAATCTATCGGTATCCACTCATTTCACCGGGATGGCTCAATCACCAAACCCCGTTGATCGAGTGGACTCAACCCAACGCCGAGCTTGCCGCCAAAAACTTGATGGATTTAGGGGCAACAGCTCTGGTGTTTATGCCGATTGGGTTTGCCACCGAAAACCACGAAACGCTGCTAGATGTCGAGCACATCATCCAGGGACTGCGTCGTCAGCGCCCAGATGTGACCTATGTGCAAATGGCCTGCGTAAATGACCACCCTGATTTCTTACGGATGGTAGCGGAATGGGCCAACCCTCAAATTGAGGCACTCTTGGCTGAGCAAGCCTTAGCGGTTAATCCAGCTTTGGCAAAGGCGCAAGCGGCTCATACCCACGAGCATGATCACCACCATCACCACGGTGACCACCACCATCACGATCACCATCACGGCGGTCATCACCACCATTAAATACCCATCAAGAGGGCGAAGCATTGGCGTAGTCAGTTTCCGGGCAATACGGTCATTTCTGCCACCCATGCTTCGCCCCTACAGTAACCAATAGTCCAAGAGTGGGCTAGCTACCGGGTTCCACTTTGTACTAGGACAGGCTGGGGTGTGGTGGATGTGACGGTTACGCCTCTGAGCTTGCAAGTGCTTTCGACTAAACTTTGGGCAAATTGATCGAAGCGCTCTGCCAACTTGGGGTCTTGCAATTGCCCTTCGCTATCAAAGGCTTGCCAAGCTTGACCGATCGCAACTTGCTCAGGAATGACCCATGCGTGAACCCAGCGCATAATCACTCGCAGATCGTTGAGAGCGTTACTATTCGACTGACCACCCAAGACACTGAGCAACCCGGTGACCTTGCCCGAAAGTTGCTCAAAGCTCAGCAAATCCAGCGCATTTTTCAAAACACCACTGATGCTGCCGTGATATTCGGGACTCGCTAAAATCAAACCGTCTGCTTGCTGTACGGCTGCACGTAAGCGATGCACATCGGGATAATCAAGATATTCATCCTTACCGCCCCGGCAGAAGGGCAAATTAAGTTCGCGTAAATCTAAGATTTCAACCTCAGCGCCTAGCGATCGCACCCGCTCAGCAGCGATGTGCAGGGCTTGATAGCTGTGAGAGCCAGGTCTTAGACTTCCACCAATACCAACAAACTTCACCATAACTGTTGCTCTGCTCTAGAAAGTTTATGTCAGTCTGCACTAGCGATTGGTGCCGATTCAGACTCCATAGATAGAAATCACTTGCTATTAAGAGCCTGGAACGGGAATCAATCTGTTGCAAGTCGGAATCATTATGAATACACTTAAGTTAACGAATTAAGTAACAATTTGTCAAACTCGCGATCGCTTCTTAGCAGAAATCTCAAGTCCGACCTTTTGTCAGACGACTGCAACAGATCGAGAGAGCTACACTAGACTACAGGTTTGCAACTCCTGCTGCGAGGTCAGTTCTTCCATCACACCGCCCAGGAGTTGAGTTCAGGCAGCAGGCAAAGGCAATAATTGGTATGAAACTTTTCCACAAAGCTCTGGCACCCCATCGACCTGAGAAACGCTCTGCAATGGCAGGTGCGATCACGGCAAGCTGGATCTTGCTTCAAGCAGTATTGCTCGGCACTCCCGCCGCCGCTCAAACCGGGCGAGACTCTACGTTAAGTTATGGTCAGCTTCTGCAAAAGGTAGAGGCGGGCGAAGTCAACCGTGTAGAGATTGATCCGACTCAGCAGGTTGCCAAGGTGCGTCTTGAAGGCGACCCTAAGCAGGGGCCGATGCGCGAAGTGGTGCTGTTGGGTGAGAATCCGGAGTTGATCGCCAAGCTACGTGCTAATGAAGTAGATTTTGAAGTTCAACCTTCATCGGATCACAGTGCTGCGGTCGGTCTCTTTGCCAATTTACTCCTGATTTTCATACTCATTGCGGGCTTGCTGATGATTTTGCGCCGCTCTACCAATGCCCCTGGTCAAGCGATGAACTTTGGCAAATCTCGCGCTCGCTTTCAAATGGAAGCCAAGACTGGCGTGATGTTTGAGGATGTTGCCGGGATTGAAGAAGCCAAAGAAGAACTCCAAGAAGTGGTCACCTTCCTCAAGAAGCCAGAACGCTTTACCGCTGTGGGTGCCCGGATTCCTAAAGGCGTGCTGCTCGTTGGCCCTCCCGGTACAGGTAAGACACTATTAGCGAAGGCGATCGCCGGTGAAGCAGGTGTGCCCTTCTTTAGCATTTCCGGTTCTGAATTCGTAGAAATGTTTGTCGGGGTTGGCGCTTCTCGCGTTCGTGACTTGTTCAAGAAGGCGAAGGAAAACGCGCCTTGCATCATCTTTATTGATGAAATTGATGCAGTCGGTCGGCAGAGGGGTGCAGGCATTGGGGGCGGCAACGATGAGCGAGAACAAACGCTGAACCAGTTGCTCACCGAAATGGATGGATTTGAAGGCAACACTGGCATCATCATCATCGCGGCAACCAACCGTCCTGATGTGTTGGATGCTGCTCTCTTGCGTCCAGGCCGCTTTGATCGCCAAATTATGGTGGATTTGCCGAGTCTGAAAGGTCGCCAAGGCATTTTGGAAGTTCACGCCCGCAACAAGAAATTGTCGCCAGATGTCTCTTTAGATGCGATCGCTCAGCGCACTCCAGGTTTTTCGGGGGCAGACTTAGCTAACTTGCTCAACGAAGCTGCAATTCTCACCGCCCGCCGTCGTAAGGATGCGATTACTTCTTTAGAGATTGATGATGCGATCGATCGCGTTACGATTGGCCTCACCTTAACGCCTCTGCTGGATAGCAAGAAAAAGCGGTTGATTGCTTATCACGAAGTTGGTCACGCTTTACTGATGACCTTGCTGCCTCACGCCGACCCCCTAAACAAAGTCACGATTATTCCCCGGTCTGGTGGGGTGGGTGGCTTTGCTCAACAAGTCTTTGATGAAGACATCATTGACAGCGGTCTTTACACCAGAGCTTGGTTGCTCGATCGCATCACGATTACCTTGGGCGGTCGTGCAGCGGAAATGGAAGTGTTTGGCGATGCCGAGGTCACTATTGGCGCGAGTAACGATTTGCGCGTGATTGCCGATTTAGCACGGGAGATGGTAACTCGCTATGGCATGTCTGATTTAGGCCCCTTTGCTCTCGAAAGCTCTGGCGGCGGCGAAGTCTTTCTGGGCCGAGATTTGATGACTCGTTCTTCTGAATATTCTGAAGAGATCGCCACAAAAGTGGATCAGCAAGTTCGAGGCATTATTTTCCGGTGTTATGAAGAAGCCCGTCGCATCTTGCGAGAAAACCGAGATTTGATGGATCGATTGGTCGATCAACTGCTAGAGCAAGAAACCATTGAAGGTGAAGAGTTCCGGCAGATTGTCAGCCAGTCTACCCCACTGCCTGAGAAGCAACAGCCCATTCCCTCCAGCTCAGGCGCTTAAGTCGCTAAAGTGAAGCATTCAGAGCTATGCCCACCCTCGGCAATAACGGCTCTGAATGCTTCATTTTTGTAAAACGCTAGTTGGGGCGGCTA
>CBIHQL010000271.1:0-6138 GCA_966211855.1 uncultured bacterium | reverse complement strand
CAAAGTGGACAAAGAAGTCAGATTCCTTTTTGACATCCTCGACGCGCACCAACACCTGATCGCCCGAAAGATAGCCGCGATCGCCAATTTGTCCGCCAGACTCAGCGTAGAACGGGGTTCTGTTGAGGACGATTTGCACTTCGGTTCCGGCTTCCGCAGCTTCGACGGATTTGCCGTTCACCAACAGCACTTCGATTTGAGATTGCGCGACAAAGTCGGTGTAGCCCAAAAACTCGGTAGATTGAATGTGCTCAGCCAAGGTATCAAGAGAACCTTGCACAGTCAGGTCAATGGTTTCGTGCGCTTCACGCGAGCGATCGCGCTGCTTCTCCATTTCGGCTTCAAACCCAGCCAAATCGACGGTTAGGTTCTTCTCAGCCGCAATTTCTTGGGTCAGTTCAACTGGGAAACCGTAAGTGTCATACAGCTTGAAGGCATCTTCGCCCGAAATCTGCTGAGTTTCTCGCTCTAGAATTTCAGCCAACAGTTTTTCGCCGCGATCGAGCGTCTTGAGGAACTGGGCTTCTTCCCGCTGTAATTCGGCTTTGATGGTAGCAGCTTTGGCGCGAACATTCGGGTAAACAGCTTCACCGAGGGCGATCGCACTTTCTGCTACTTGAGTGGTGAACTCGCCAGAAATGCCAATCAAGCGACCGTGGCGTACCACCCGCCGAATCAACCGCCGCAGAATGTAGCCCCGACCGATGTTTGAGGCCGTGATGCCATCCGCGATCATGTGCACCACAGCCCGGATGTGATCACCAATCACTTTCAGCGAAACTTTCGTCGCCTCATCTGCTTTGGCGTAATCAACCCCGGCAATCTCAGCCGCCGTTTTGATGATTGGGAAGATCAGGTCGGTTTCGTAGTTGTTGGGCACCTTCTGGAGGATTTGCGCCATCCGCTCCAGCCCCATGCCCGTGTCAATATTTTTGTTTTGCAGCGGGGTCAGATTGCCTTCTGCATCCCGGTTGTACTGCATGAACACCAAGTTATAAAACTCGATGAACCGCGAGTCGTCTTCGAGGTCAATCTGGTCGTCACCTTTTTCGGGGTGGAAGTCGTAATAAATCTCAGAGCAAGGGCCACAGGGGCCAGTTGGGCCAGATACCCAGAAGTTATCATCCGCGCCCATGCGTTGAATGCGGTGAGCCGGGATACCGATTTGGTCGCGCCAGATGGCAAAAGCTTCGTCGTCTTCTTCAAACACGCTCACGACCAACCGTTCGCGTGGCAAGCCAAACACTTCCGTTGACAGCTCCCACGCCCAGGCGATCGCTTGCTCTTTAAAGTAGTCGCCAAAGCTGAAGTTGCCCAACATCTCAAAAAAGGTGTGGTGCCGAGCTGTGCGGCCTACATTCTCGATGTCGTTGGTGCGAATACATTTCTGAGAAGTAGTCGCACGAGAAAACTCCGGCGATCGCTGCCCTAAGAAAATCGGTTTAAAGGGCAACATTCCCGCGATCGTCAGCAGCACTGTCGGGTCTTCGGGCACCAAAGAGGCACTAGGAAGCATCTGGTGGCCTCTGGCTGCAAAGAAATCAAGAAATTTTTGCCGAATTTGAGCGCCGCTGAGAGGGGTAGACATGGAAGGTGTTTTAAGAATTCAGACTGGAAACGTAGACCTCATAATCTATGATGCCCCATGATTCACCCAAGTCCGGAATCATCTGCCAACTTAATCTCGGTGTTCTTACTCAGCTTATGTGGCAATGCTCACAATTTTGCTGCAAGAAAGCGTAATTCACCGACTGACTGGGCATCGTAAATAGTGTTAGGTGTGGATAATCGGAAAAGAGGCGTAGTGGATTACATCTAGATTGGTCGGGTGCCCCTGAACTGAGCAGGGTGAAATCTCGGTGTTGCTTGATTTGTGCGATCGCTACTTTTGCTAGGGTTATGGCCTTGACTTCTAAAACCAGGCTCCTGAGACGCCAATGGATGCTTTAATCCTGATCGTTGGAGATCGTCAATTTCTCGAAACGATCGCGAATCGAATTCAAAACTTTGCAGATTTTACGGTTGAGGTTGCCCCTAGCCCGCGCGAGGCCATGCCGCTTATTCAGGCTCAACAGCCCGATCTGTTGCTCTTGCAGGCGAGCCAAACAGGCAGTCTAGAGCTTTGTCACTATATTAAAGAACAAACGAGACTCGCTTGGATTTACTGCATTCTACTGGCGGATCTCGCTTCGCTGCTAGGTGGAGATCCCCTCAGTTATGGATCTCGAGCAGCGACCATCACCGCAGAAGCCTTAGAAGCGGGAGCGGATGCCTGCCTGATTGGTGAATGGGGAGTAGCAACCTCCGCTACATCTAACGTGCTTACCCTGCATCAAAACCAACTCTTACAAGCTCAACTTCATGCCGGACTACGGATGGTACGCAACCATCGAGAGCTGATGCGGGCCAATGATTTGTTGTCAGCGATCGCCCTCTCCGACCCCCTGACCGAACTCAACAATCGTCGTGCCCTAGAGTGGGAGCTACCCCGGCAGATTCAAAACTCGCGTACTCGCTCGGTGCCGCTCAGCATCGTCATGTTAGATGTCGATTTTTTCAAAGTCATTAACGACACTCATGGGCATTTAGTGGGCGATCGCGTTCTTCAGCTCTTGTCAGCACGACTACGACACAATCTCAGGTTTTATGACACCCCTTTTCGCTACGGGGGCGAAGAGTTTGTGATTATCCTTGCCAACACCGACGCTCAAGAAGCCTCACTGATTGCTCAACGCATCTGTCGGTTGATTAGCGACCAAGCCTTTAACGTCGATGAATCGCTAGAAATTAGCGTCACAATTAGCACTGGCACGGCCTCTCTCACAAGCGATGATGACCCCAAAGGGATTAATCTACTCCATCGTGCCGATCAGAATTTACTGCGTGCTAAAAACGAAGGTCGAAACCGAGTTGTGAGTTGCTACGACCCCCCTCCCAAGACCCTCACGCCTGATATCTCAAAACCAGGAACGTGATCTGCTAGCAACCCTAACGATTAATAATTGCTTAAAATTTTCTGTAAATTCTGGCATCCCAAAAGGCAACGTTACAGGAATTGGTCACTCTATCTAATCTCAAGAAATTTATCAGCTTGGACTTCAAACCTTATCAGGTGCTTAACTAATAAACAATTCGGGTTGGATGCGATGAGTCAGGTCAAAACTTTAAACTTGAAAAACTAAGGGCGGTATCTGAGTCGAGATCGGGAATACTAAGCGGAGAAATTTAGTTCTATTTTTACGGTTGGCACCATTTCGGAAGATTTAGAGGTTAAACGTTCATGGAGCAACTGAACCACACGCCTTCAGAACCGCCACGCGAGCCATCTGAAAATTTGGGAGTCAACGCTCAAACGGCAGACCAGGCGCTCGAAACGGTTACTCAAGATCTCAAGCGCTTGCATCAAGATTTGATTGGTCAAGTGACTCAAGATATGGCTCGGCTGCAAGCTGAAAAGTCGCAACTGCTAGAAGAAATTGAGAAACTGCGTCGCGATCGCCAAGCGTTACAATCGCAAAACTCTGCCATTTTGGTGCAACGCCTCCAAGCAGCCAACACATTAGAAGCTGCTACCGAATCAGAGACTGCGATCGCGGCGGGTTCTAAACTGGTGCCACCACCCAGTGCTCAAGGGGCTCAAGAACCGCCCACCGTGTCTTCTCCAGGGGTTCCAGCAACGAAGCAAGCCTCTCAAATGCAAGTTGGGTTGTTGTTGGTGTTGCTATCGTCTGTGGCGCTCTCCTTTCACAATGTGGTCGTGAAGATCATCTTCCGAGAGCAAAGCGTTTTGGGGTTATGGACGCTAGGCGGCGTGATTACCCCAGGGTTGGGCAACTCGCTGCTCATTTTGTGGATGCGGATGCTGATTGTGGTGCCCATGTTGGCGGCGATCGCAGGGTTTCTATATCCGCCTATGTGGTCTGACCTCAAACGCTTTTTGCTGGCTCGCGATCGCTCTCCCTTGTGGACAGTAATGAGCAGCGGTGGGTTTTTATTCCTCTCGCAAGTCTTGATCTACTTAGCATTGGCTCAAATTCCGGCGGGCACAGCAATTACGATTTTCTTTATCTACCCAACCATTACCGTTTTGCTGGCGTGGAAAGTGTTTGGCGATCGCCCCACCCTCTTCCGAGTTTTAGTGATGCTGGTAATCTGCTTAGGGGGCGTGTTAGCACTGCCTCAGGTAGCAGGAGGCCCCAGCGGTAATGCGTTTTTGGGAAGTCTAGCAGCGGCAGGTTCGGGGATTGCCTTTGCCGGGTATGTAATTTTGACCGGGCTATGCACTCGCAAGCTGAATCCGGTGCCTGTAAGCTTAGTTCAATTCATGACCATCTTTGTGTTGTCGAGTGTGGTCTTAATGCTGCCTCTGCCTGCTCTCAGCATTAAGATGCAACCTACGATGTGGCCTGGATTTATGGTGAGCTGCTTAGTTCTAGGGGCGGCAACCTTGCTCGGCTATCTCTGCACCAACATTGGGATTCGCCTAATTGGCCCCGCTCCCGCCTCGATTATCAGTGCGACTGGCCCTGCCTTCACCGCAATTCTGGCATTCTTGATTATTCAAGATCAGCTACAAAGCCAGCAGTGGATTGGTGTCATTCTCGTCACCTTAGGGGTTGCAGGTCTCAACTTTGAACGGATGCGGGGGCAAATTTTCAAGCCCAAAACCAGTTGAGACAAAATTGAGCTTGTAGAGTGGAAGAAAAATAGGTCATTCTGACAAGCCATGTTCACCTGGCTCTCGATTTCTCTTGTTTTCACCAGTGCGTTAGCGGTTTATGTCGCTGCTAACTTGGGTGCTAATGATGTCGCAAACTCAATGGGCACCTCGGTTGGCTCCAAAGCAGTAACGCTCCGCCAAGCGCTGGTGATTGCAGGCATCTTAGAATTTACGGGTGCGGTGGTCTTTGGGCGCGAAGTTTCAGAAACTCTAGCTACCAAAGTCGTCAACCCAAACTTTTTTGCAGCGAACCCGCAGTTGTTACTCGCAGGAATGGTTGCGGTGATGCTGAGTTGTGGACTGTGGTTGCAAATCGCTACGAGCCTCAGTTTGCCTGTGGCCTCCTCTCACGCCGTAGTCGGGGCGATCGCAGGGTTTGGCTGGGTGGCGATCGGCCCTCAAGCAGTCGATTGGCGATCGCTGGGGCTGATTTCTCTGACTTGGGTGCTGACCCCCGTGGTGAGTGGCACCATTGCAGCGTTGTTCTATAGCGTGATCAAACGCTGGATTCTCGACCAACTCCATCCAGTAGAGCGTTTGCAAGAATGGATTCCCTGGCTGAGTGCCACACTCTTTAGTGTGTTTGGGGTGATTGTCTTACCTTCCGTGAGTCGCCCGATTCAAGCTTGGCTCGTCAGTCATTGGGGTTGGTCTTTGCCCAGACACGACATCCCCTTGGTACTGGGGGCGATCGCCACAATTGGGTTGAGCGTGGTCAATTGGCGACAGTTAGCCCACCGAGAGACGAGCCAAGATAAGCACCAACAGGTAGAACGGCAGTTTGGACAGTTTCAGGTGCTTAGCGCTTGTTTTGTCGCGTTTGCTCACGGCTCCAATGATGTTGGTAATGCAGTGGCTCCCTTAGCAGCGATCGCTTACATTCAACGCACAGACTCTGTCCCAGCAGACGACTTCAGCGTGCCGTTGTGGATTTTGGTGCTCGGTGGTGTAGGGATCGTGAGCGGATTAGCACTTTGGGGCAAGAAAGTAATTGCCACGATTGGCGAAGGCATTACAACCCTGCAACCCAGTGGTGGTTTTTCGGCTGAGATTGCCACAGCAACCACAATTTTGCTCGCATCTCGGTTGGGATTTCCCGTTTCGACCTCTCACGCACTCGTGGGTGGTGTAGTCGGAATTGGTTTGGTCAAGAACTGGCGATCGCTACGCTTGCAGACGCTACGGAATATTGCCTTGGCCTGGGTCGTGACGATTCCGATCGCGGCGGTTTTGAGTGCAGTCATCTTTTCGGGCGTGCGTTGGGTCATGAAGGTTTAACTTGCTCGCTGATCCACTGCAAATACGCAGGAGAACCCGCCACAATCGGTAGAGCGATCAGTTCCGGCACTTCGTAAGAATGCAGAGATTGAACTTTGGCTGCGATCGCCTCGAAGTAGGCCAAATCGGTTTTAATCATC
>CBIHQL010000270.1:0-6183 GCA_966211855.1 uncultured bacterium | reverse complement strand
TCCGATTGACTCCCCCCAGTTTCCTGATGACTTTGCTAAGGCACAACCCAAACTGCTATCTGCCGCAGGGCAATCCGATAACCCTATCTTTGTTCAACCCCTCAATCGCGATCGCATCGCTGGGTACGCCTTACTCAAAGACATTTACAATCAACCCGCTGTTTTAGTTCGGGCTGATCTCCCACGCGAAATCTATCGCCAAGGAAAAATCAGCCAACGCTATCTGATGTTGCTGTTGCTAGGGATTGGCATCTCGTTTGGGGCAGGCACGCTTTGGTTGCTAGAGCGCTTAGTACTACTGCGGCTCGCCCAACTCAGCCGCGATGTCGGCAAAATCAGCACCAGTGGCGATCTGTCATTGCGGGTAGCTAGCTTGGGGCAAGACGAGTTAGCGCATCTGGGAAACAGCATCAACCAGATGCTCACAGCCTTAGAGCAAGCCCAGCAAGAACTCAAACAGAGTCAACAGGCTTACCGATCAGTCGTGGATAACGTTCACGAGGTGATCTTTCAAGTCAATGCTGAGGGGCTGTGGCAGTTTCTCAACCCGGCTTGGACAGAGATTACTGGGCTTGCAGTTGAAGAAACCTTGGGTAAATCATTTCTTAACTCAATTCATGCCGACGATCGCCCCTATCATCGCAGCCAGTTTCAGCGGCTTTTGGCGCAAGAAATCCACAACTATCATGCTGAATTGCGGCTAGTCACGGCTGAACGTAAAGACCGTTGGTTCACGATCGATGCCCATCTCACTCTAAATGAGGATGGTCAAGTTTTAGGGCTGTCAGGCGTCCTCAACGACCTTACCGAGCAAAAGCAAACAGCAGCTGCCGTCAACCTCCTGCAAACCATTACCCAAGCGGTCAGTGCAGCCGAAGATTTTTCAGCAGCCTTGGCGATCGCTCTGTCAAACGTGTGTGAGGCAACCGATTGGGACTATGGTGAGGCTTGGGTATTAGCCGAGAACCAGACCACATTGGAGCTTAGCCCTGGTTGGTATAGCAGCAAAGCCATCCTAGACGACTTTCGCCAACTCAGTGAAGCCTTCGTCTTTCCGGTGGGCATGGGGTTGCCGGGTCGAGTTTGGCGATCGCAACAGCCCGAATGGATTCCCAACGTTTCGCAGCAAGCCCACAGTGCCTTTTTGCGGGTTCATATCTCCCTAGAAGTCGGTCTCAAAGCTGGGTTTGGTGTGCCTATCATCGCGAATGAGACGGTGGTTGCGGTTTTGGTCTTCTTCATGTTTGAGGCCCGGCAAGAAGATCAAGCATTAGTAGAACTCGTTTCTGCGGTTGCTATGCAGTTGGGGGCTGTGATGCAGCGCAAGCAAGCCGAAGCAGCTCTCCGGGTAGCAGAAGAAAAATATCGCAGCATTTTTGAGAACTCACTGGAAGGGATTTTTCAAACGACACCGGATGGTCACTACCTGAGCGCCAACCCTGCCTTAGCCGAGATTTACGGCTATGACTCCCCCACCGCACTGATCGCCGAGTTGGAGAGCCAGGACGCTTATGTAGACCCCCAACGCCGAGTTGAGTTTATTGCTGCTTTAGAGGCACAAGGAGCGATCGCCCGATTTGAGTCAGAAGTTTACCGTCGCGATCGCCGCAAAATTTGGATTTCTGAAACTGCCCGAGCCGTCCGAGATGCTAAGGGCAAGCTGCTCTACTACGAAGGCACTGTCGCTGACATTACCGATCGCAAGCGGGTAGAAGAAGCTTTGCGCATCCAGCAAGAAAAAGCCGAGCAACTGCTGCTGAATATTTTGCCAGAGCCGATCGCCGAAAAGCTCAAACAACAACCCGGTGCGATCGCCGATAGTTTTTCCGAAGTGACAGTGCTATTTGCCGACATTGTCAACTTCACCCAACTAGCCGCTCGACTCTCACCCACTGAATTGGTCAATTTACTCAACCAGATTTTCTCTGCCTTCGATCGCTTAGCCGAGCAACATGGACTCGAAAAAATCAAAACCATTGGGGATGCTTACATGGCAGTAGGTGGCGTGCCCATTCCTCGCGAAGATCATGCTAAAGCGATCGCTGAGATGGCCCTAGATATGCAAGCAGCCGTCGTTCAGCTCAACTTAGAGCATCAAGAAACCTTTCCCATCCGCATTGGCATTAATACTGGCCCTGTGATTGCGGGTGTGATTGGCATCAAGAAATTTATCTACGACCTGTGGGGCGACACGGTGAATATTGCCAGTCGGATGGAATCGGAAGGTATGCCCGGCTGCATTCAAGTCACCGAAGCCACCTACCAACGCTTGCAAGATCAGTACTTGTTTATCGAGCGGGGTGAAATTCCGGTGAAGGGACGAGGCCACATGAACACCTATCTGCTCATTGGTCGCAAAAGCTCACCCGCAGAGTCTAATTTAGAGGTCGTCTGCACGCAATAACGCTTGGCAGTACCCAATTAGCCGAAGCTCCCACAGACTCAAGGTGAGCTGTGTTACCATCTGGAAAAATATTCTCTTTGTCAAGCATCAATGAGCAAGGTTCTGGTGTTGAACGCCTCCTATGAACCGCTCAATATTACGAGCTGGCGGCGGGCGATCATTTTACTTCTCAAGGGTAAAGCAGAGCAGGTAGAACACAACGGCAAATACGTTTACTCCGAGTTTCCTTTGCCAACCGTGATTCGGCTGCGACATTATGTGCGGGTTCCCTATAAAGAAATTCCTTTAACCCGACGAAATATCCTCCACCGGGATGGACACTCTTGTCAATACTGTGGCTATACAGGCGATGACCTCACCCTCGATCATGTGCTTCCGCGATCGCGCGGCGGCGGTGACACTTGGGAAAATATTGTGACGGCTTGTGTCCGTTGCAACGTTAAGACAGGCAATCGCACTCCCAAAGAGGCCAACCTGGTTTTGAATGTAGTCCCCAGGCAACCCTACAGTGGGCTTTATTTTGAAGTCACTAAACACCTCAAAAACGGCTTGCATCAAGAATGGCGGAAATATGTCATTGGCATCTAACCCCCGTGTTTCGTAAAGAGCGCGGGGTTTTTATTCACCCATGACAGCCTCGCTCTGCCCTGCTTTGTCAAATTCTCTAGGAACTTTTGCTTAAGACTTGGTAGTTAGACCCCAAGACAGTATCTCGTTTCATAGTTTTTTTGCGAAGATCAGGGTGTACAGATCGATGGCTCAATCGCTGATTTTTGCTTAATTTGCGCGACTGCGGTTGGGAGGCGACTTCTAGTTTCCTTTGGTGAGTATGCAATCCAATAGACCTCGTAATAGTCTTGTGCTCAGTTCAGAACTCACGACAGATTCTCCATCCAACTCCCAAGTGACTCAGCCTGCTGACTACCCCGTTATTGAGTACCCTGCCAACCGCTCTACTCATAACAGCGATCGCCAACCCCAACGCTCTGCCGATCAGCGCGTCGAAAGCCTGCGACAAACTTTAGAGCGCCACCGGGGCGAACGCCAACTGATTATCTTGCAAGACTTTCCTGACCCAGATGCTTTATCTTCGGCCTGGGTTTATAAGCTAATTGCTGAGCAGTACAACATTCAAACCGAAATTGTTTATGCAGGCACCCTCAGCCACCAAGAAAACATTGCCTTGGTGAAATTGACCAATTTGCCTGTGCAACGCTGGACAATGCAAGCAGCTAAAGGTAAGGATCTCTCGGTCTACCGGGGCTGTGCTTTGATTGACAACCAAGGCACCACCAGCCAGCTCTTACCTTTAGTGCAGCAAGCGGGCATTCCGGTGACTGTTGTGATTGACCACCACAGCCTGCAAGGTGAGCTAAATGCTGAGTTTGCTGACATCCGCCCTCATGCCAGAGCCACAGCAACCATTTGTGCTCACTATCTCCAATCTGGGCTGCTCAGCCTCGACAGCAGTGTGAGTCAGCACGTTAAATGTGCCACCGCTCTCATGCATGGGTTGCGATCGGACACCAACTCGCTGATGCAAGCTCAAGAAGAAGACTTTCTCGCAGCCGCCTACCTCAGTCGCTTTTACGACGCGCAATTGCTCAATGCCGTGTTGCAGTCAGCGCGATCGAAGCGGGTGATGGATGTGATTGAGCGATCGCTACGCAACCGGATTGTGCAAAACAACTTCTCGATCGCGGGTGTAGGCTACCTGCGCTATGACGATCGCGATGCTATTCCCCAAGCGGCTGACTTCTTGGTGACCGAAGAAAACGTGCATACTGCTGTGGTTTATGGCATTGTCCACGACGAAGACGAAGAACTTGAAGTCGTCATCGGCTCGCTACGCACGACCAAAATCACCCTCGACCCCGACGAGTTTATTAAAGAAGCCTTTGGTCAAGATGCCCACGGGCGCTTCTTTGGGGGCGGTCGCTATACAGCCGGAGGGTTTGAGATCCCGATGGGCTTCCTCTCTGGCTTTAACGAAAACTCCGACTACGCCAAGATGAAGTGGGAGGTCTTTGACGCTCAAGTCAAGCAAAAACTGCTGCGCTTGGTAAACCCCGAAGACACGTTTATCTAAACCTTAATCACAGGGCAAGGAGGAAGGCGCTATCACTGAGCTTTATCTGATTCGGCATGGCCTGGCGGGTGAGCATGGCACCTACGCTAATGATGACGAGCGCCCCTTAACCGAGGAAGGGCACCGTAAAACCCGACAAGTTGCCAAACGCCTGCACGAGTTGAAGTTACGCTTTGATCTCATCCTCACCAGTCCGCTCGTGCGGGCACACCAAACTGCTGAAATCCTCAAAAGCGAGGGGTTAAGTCCCCACTTGGAAATTTCACTCCATCTCGCCCCTGACGGTGACCTCAACCTTTGGTTACCATGGTTACAAACCTGGCAAGCAGCGGGCGGTCAATGTTTAGCCTTAGTGGGGCACGAACCCAATCTCAGCACCTGGGCCGAACAATTGATTTGGGGACACAGCCAGGAAAAATTGATTTTGAAAAAAGCGGGTGTGATCGGTCTGCGCCTCAGCGATCGCGACTCCCCCCTCGGTAACAGTCAACTCTTTTGGTTAGCGGCTCCCAGGTTGCTTTTGTGACCATTCGCCAGCCGTTTTCTGATAAGTTAAGCCTCAGTTATGTCTTACGCAAGCGGACGGTAGAGCCATGTCTATCTGCGAGTATCGGCCAGGTCTAGAAAATGTTCCGGCCACTCAATCCAGCATTAGCTATGTTGATGGAAAACAGGGCATTCTGGAGTATCGCGGTATCCGAATTGAAGAACTCGCAGAGAAGAGTACCTTCCTGGAAACTGCCTATCTATTAATTTGGGGTGAACTGCCGACCTCAGAAGAGTTGGAAGCTTTCAAGCAAGAAATTCAATACCATCGTCGTGTCAAATTCCGCGTTCGCGACATGATGAAGTGCTTCCCCGAAAGTGGTCACCCGATGGACGCACTACAAGCTTCCGCAGCCGCTTTAGGGCTATTTTACTCTCGACGCGATTTAGATAACCCCGCTTACATTCGAGCGGCAGTCGTTCGGTTGCTAGCCAAAATTCCGACAATGGTGGCAGCCTTCCAACTGATTCGCAAAGGAAATGACCCAGTTCAACCTCGCGATGACCTAGATTATGCTGCCAACTTTCTGTACATGCTAAATGAGCGGGAACCAGACCCTCTTGCAGCTCGTGCCTTCGATATTTGTCTCACCCTTCACGCTGAGCACACCATCAACGCCTCGACCTTTTCGGCAATGGTGACGGCCTCGACCTTGACCGACCCCTACGCTGTCATTGCTTCCGCAGTGGGTACTCTAGCGGGGCCTCTGCATGGGGGTGCCAACGAAGAAGTGATGGCGATGCTAGAAGAAATCGGCTCGGTTGAAAATGTGCGCCCCTTCTTAGAAGATCGTCTGGCCCGCAAAGCTAAAATCATGGGCTTTGGTCACCGGGTCTACAAAGTAAAAGATCCTCGTGCCATTATCTTGCAAGATCTGGCTGAGCAGTTGTTTGAGAAGTTTGGTCGCGATAAATACTACGACATCGCGGTGGAACTGGAGCACGCCGTCGCCGAAAAGTTAGGAGCCAAAGGCATTTACCCCAACGTTGATTTCTATTCTGGGTTGGTTTACAGCAAGTTGGGCATTCCCCTCGATTTGTTTACCCCGGTGTTTGCGATCGCCCGGGTTGCTGGCTGGCTAGCTCACTGGAAAGAACAACTCGGCGAAAACCGCATCTTCCGTCCTACCCAGATTTATACCGG
>CBIHQL010000269.1:0-6200 GCA_966211855.1 uncultured bacterium | reverse complement strand
AAGGTAGCGGTTGGTTGCGAGCGGGTCAAGTCTCCTAGCTAACGATCGCTCATGCCCAAGCAGCGGATCGCTTCTAGCATGCCTTTGGCTTTATTGAGGGTTTCTTGGTATTCCATTTGAGGCACCGAATCGGCAACCAATCCTGCACCAGCCTGGACGCTCACCAAATGTTTACCATCAGGTTGACTGCGTACCACCATCGTCCGAATGGCGATCGCGGTGTTGAGTTGCCCTTCAAAGTCGTAGTAGCCATACGTACCTGAATAAGGCCCTCGGCGGCTGGGTTCTAGCTCATTGATAATTTCCATCGCTCGAATTTTGGGTGCGCCGCTGACTGTGCCTGCCGGGAAAGTCGCTTTTAACAAGTCCCAAGCAGTTTTATCGCCAGCCAGTTCACCCACCACGTTGCTGACAATGTGCATGACGTGTGAGTAGCGCTCGATCACCATCAGCTCATCTACTTTCACCGAGCCACTCTCACAAACGCGCCCCAAGTCATTACGGCCCAAATCGACGAGCATGACGTGTTCTGCGACTTCTTTGGGGTCTTGCAATAAGTCCTCAGCAAAAGATTGGTCTTCTTGGGGAGTTTTACCTCTCGGTCGAGTACCCGCGATCGGTCGAACGGTGGCTTCTAAAGGCGATGTGCTGTCAGAACGAACTGCCTTCACCATCACTTCTGGGCTAGAACCAATAATCTGCCAGTCCTGGAAGTGGAAATAGGCCATGTAAGGCGACGGGTTAATCAAGCGCAAAGAGCGGTAAAGCGCAAATGGATCACCGCTGTATTCAGTCGAGAGCCGCTGCGAAATCACGACCTGAAAAATATCGCCAGCGCGGATGTAGTCTTTGGCTTTTTCGACGTTGGCACAGAAATCGGCTTGAGAGGTGTTGCTGGTGTAATCCAAGGTCGGGGCTGTAGCAGAATTTCCCCGATTTGGAGGTGTCCATTCCAGCACTGTATCTTTGCCAGAGAGCGGCAGTTGTAGCTTGCTCACGAGTTGTTGAACACGATCGCACGCTTGTTGGTAAGCATGAGCCAAATCTACATCGGGCGATCGCACATCGGCATAGACGATCGCCCAAATTTTGCGCTTCACCTGGTCAAAAATCAGCAGATTATCCACCTGCATCCAAATGCCATCGGGTAGGTCATTTTCGGTGGGCGGGTACACAGGCACACGCGACTCAATCCAGCGGATGACCTCGTAGCCCCAATACCCAAACAAACCGCCAATGCCGGGGGGCAATTCTGGCAGGGTTACCGGGCGATAGGGTTCTAGGCAGTCAGCCAAAATCTCAAAAGGATTACCGTTAAACTCCTGCACCGAGCCATCGCGATGAGTTTGTGTGGTGCGATCGCCCCGTGTTTCTAGCACCCATAATGGGTCACAGCCGAGCAAGCTATATCGAGCGAGTTGTTCACCGCCTTCCACCGACTCCAGCAAAAAGCTATAGGGTTGTCCCGCACAAACTTTGTACCATGCAGATACTGGCGTCTCCAGGTCAGCTACCCATTCTTGATAGACAGGCACAAAATTACCCTGCTGAGCTAGCGCGGCAAATTGAGAAAAATCCGGGAAAATCATGGCTTTACGTTAGGAGGCGCTGGAAGAATCAAACAACTGAAATTTAGGGGCGGAAGGGGTGGACAAGTGCTAAGTCTTGCCAAGTGTAATCAATTGTCTCAAAAAGAAAGCCTCGCCGGGAAACCCCTTTGAGGCTACAGGATGTTTGTCTCAAGTTATCCAACAGTTGAATCAATAAATCACTAAAAATTAGTCGTAAGTGCGTTGACCGCTGAACTTGATCTTCGCAGGTTCAACGTTTTCGCCAATCCGGCGATCGCGCTTACCAACATAAGGACGACCATCATTCACTTTCTCAGGGAAGACGCCATCTTTAGGATGTAGGTATTCCATTTCGCCATTGGGGAAAACGCGGTAGATCTTGTAGTTGTTGATCTTGAACTTCGCCCGCAGTTGCTGACCGCCTAAAGCGATGCAGTGCTCTTTACGAGCTAGATACAGCAGGTTTTCACCTTGCCGCATAACTGCAGCGCCACCCGTTGGCATTTCAAACACTTGTTCCTTAGGGCTAGTCCAAGTGATGGCGTACTTCTCTTCAACTTGAGCTTTAGTTAAGAGGCCACCTGTACTGCCACCGAATAAAGGAGTCTGTCCAGTAAGGGTTTCTGCCATGAATTTCTCTCTGAACGTATGAACGTTTTTACGGCATCCTATCACTGAGGCTCGACTCGTCTATCCACTTTGTCAGGAACTGTTACAGTTCTTCAGCTTTGCAGGCAAACCCTGTTTTTCGACAGGCTCAACTCGAAACAAAACTATGCAAATTGCTGGCGATCGGTCGCTCTTGCGTCTTCTCGCGGCAGTAAAAGCTATTAATTCTTAACGAAACTTAGGAATTAGTGGTGATCTTAGAGGTACGGCCTTTGGTGGTGCGTTTGCGCGTTGATGGCGGCGGAGGGGTTGGTTCGTAAGCTATTTCGCTGACGGGAACCGTGAAATGGAACTGACTACCGCGATCGCGCCCGGCTGACTCAGCCCAAATTTGCCCCCCTAAACCTGTGATGATTTGCCGACAAATCGCTAAACCCAGACCCGTACCACCAGCCGTGCGTCGTAATGCACCTTCTTCTTGGTAAAAGCGATCGAAGACAACTTCTAGCCGCTTGGGTTCAATACCGCGCCCTGTGTCAGCAACGGTCACTTCTAGCATTTGCTCATCTCGCCGCTGAGCTGTAATCGTCACTTGATCAGACGGTGACGTAAACTTGCAGGCATTGTCGAGCAGTTTTGCCAAAACTTCGACCAACCACTCCCCATCAGCGCGGACGAGGGGTAAATCTAGAGCAACTTGAGTGTCGATTTTGGGCAATTGGTCTACTGCATAGCGGGCGTAAATGCTGCTTAGCGCTAAGTCAATACATTCTTGGATTGGCAAAGCTTCTAGGTTCCATTCCACCCGTCCGCTTTCGAGGCGAGAGAGCGTGAGGAAGTCTTGGACAAGTTTACGCATCCGCTCAGCATCTTCCAAAGCCGTGTTGAGCATGGTCTGTCGTAGCTCTAGTGGCATGTCGGGTTCGCTCGCTAAGCTTTCGAGACAGACTTGAATGGTTGAGAGGGGGGTGCGCAGTTCGTGACCTGTGATGGCAATTAAGTTGCTACGGGTGCGATCGAAGGCTTCGAGTTGTTGGTTGAGGTCTTAGAGGTTGGTATAGGCTTCTGCTTGAATTAAGGCCACCCCAACTTGTGTGGCGATCGCTTCCACCAGAGATAGCTCATCTTCACTCCAGCGGTGAGGCAGGGCGCGGCAATGATGCAATTCCACCATGCCCAACAGCCGATCTTGGTAGAGCACGGGCACCATCAGCCAAGAGCGAATTTGCCAACGCTCAGTTAAGGCCATTAAGGTCGGCACGCTGGTTACTCGTACATCTTGCGTGGTGTCTTCGATATGCATCGGCTCATGTTGGCGCACCACGGTCTGCAACAACGGGTTGTCTTGTAAGGGCCAATTTTGCCCAGCCAGAGAAGTTACGGGCGTAGGCGATCGCTGAGCACCACTGGCATCACTGACCAACATCTCGCCCATCCGCGACTCGTATTGAATCGTGGCGGTGGCATCAGTATCTCGACAGCGGTAAATTAGACAGCGGCAAGCACGCAGGGTTTGGCCTAATTCTTGGACGGCAACCTTAAAAATTTCGTCTGAATTGAGCGATCGCCGAATGGCAGAGGTGATGGAGTTAATCAAGCGCTCTTCCCGTTCTTGCGTCGCGATCGAACGGTAGGCTTTCAACAGCTTGTACTGCCCTGCTTGCAGATAAGTCACCAAACGCTGCACAAACGGGTCTGGGTCTACCCCTTGCAACCCAGAAGGCTTGTCACTGAAAAATTGCGCCCGAGCTTGGGCAATCTTGGCAGTTAGTTCGGGGCGATACTCCAGAATGCGATCGAGCAACAGCTCAGCCGCCCGATAACTGACTTGGCGATCGAACGTCCAAATGCCTTCAAATCGACGGGTTTGATCCATCGCGGGTTGCTCAGGAGGCACTGCATCGGGCCGCCGATGATCTTGAGTTGCTGAAATTTCACGTTCGCGACAGACCAGACAACTCGCATATTGCTGACCAAGCACCACTAAATGCCATTCTTGGCTTAAAGAGTCACTCGGCTCAAACGCGATCGTTTCGTAAGAGCCAGAACGGTTGGCAAAATCAGTTTCGGGCGCTGCTAGCACATAGACGTGTTGTGTGCGTTCGGCAATACGTAAATAGCGATGCGCTTCTTGCCGATAAAAACGCTCTCGCTGAAAACTTGCAATAATCAGCGGATTCTCGCCACCCGCCAGCACTTGATCTTCCATCGCGTGTGACAGCGCCGTTAAGGAAGACTTGAAATACAGTTGAGGTCTGAGGTGAGGCAGAGCTTGCAGCAGAGCTTCCAGCACTGAAGTAGGGGTACTCATTCAGTTTCTTTTCAGTCCGGTTGGGACATAATCCACGGGCAGCGGTATCGAGAGACTGCACCTAATTCTCAAGCTACAGATCTAGAGGCTTTCTCGCAATCCAACGGCCCCAAATTTGTGATCTGCTAAACAGTCTCATGGTCAAACTAACACCTCTAACCGCCTAAAGTTCAGTTTATTCAGTTAGAGCCGTTACCTGATCATCTATTTTCCTAGCTAAAGCGATCGCCGCCTCAGCTAAAAGCGCTTTTCTGAATGCAGGTAGTCGACTGTGAGTTTTGAATATTTCTAATTTATCCGTATTTTTGCTTAGGCTATATATCAAAAATATTACATAAACTAGCTAGTACACATAGCCTTGATCAATTTAAATAAAAATCCAAAAAATCGAAATATGATTTCAGATCGGCAACTAGAAACTTTAAAATCTACTTCAAAGCTCAGATCTATCCAAGGGTGGAAGACATAAATAAGAAAAACCTATAGAGGGTCGTGTTTTGTAAATAACACATTTGACAAAAACAATGATGTTTTTAGGGCAAAAACACAACAACAAAATAATTTGAAACAATCTTTTTTATGAAAACTGACTCAATTAGCCCATCAGCAATCGCTCAGTTGTTAATCTTTTTGACGAGCTTGCTTCAGGCTATTTCAACCGTAATCGCCTAGAAATGCTAGATCATTTTATAAGGTCTTTATAAACACCCAAAAATTTATAAAGAATAGATAGCGATCGCTCGAAATGGATTGTATTCCGTATATTCCCTGAATAGGATCGGTCTGTAACTTACGTAACTTTTCGTAGTTCACAGTTATGGATAAAACTCTTTTGTCATGGGTGCCCCTTGTAGTTGCCAGCGCAACCGCAGTTACGGGCTTTTCTACCGCCGCTCATGCCGCACAAGTCAATTTAGGTGCCGCCACTGGCTACAACGTTTACGTCTTGGGTGATGTCGATCTCGATTCTGACACCGAAGGCAAAATGGCGATCGCAGGTGATGCAACTCTGCGCAACTACAGTGTGGGCCTTAAAGATCAAGGCGGTGATGCACTGATCGTGGGGGGTGATTTAGGTTTTACAAACGGCACCGTTTACGGCAATGCGATCGTGGGTGGCAAGGCCGAATTAAAAAACGTTGACTTCCAAGGCGGCTCGCTTCAGCAAGGCAACCCGATTGATTTTGGCAAAACCGCTCAGTCGTTGCTGAATTTGTCTCAATCTTATTTATCAAACACAGCTACTCAAGCAGAAGTTACAGCTTGGAAAGCCATCAATCTCACTGCTAAAGGCTCTCAAAACATTTTTAACTTAGCAGGTGCAGATTTAGCCAAAGCCACCAGCTTAAATTTCATGGGTTCTGCTGACGATTCTTTTGTGGTCAACGTCAGTGGCAGTAGCATCTCAATGCAAAATTTTGGCTTCTTCCTCAACGGTGTGAAGAAACAAAATATCCTCTTCAACTTCTTTGAAGCGAATGATTTAACGGCCTCAGGCTTGGGGATTGAGGGCAGCATTCTCGCGCCTAAAGCCAATGTGACCTTTAACAACGGTCAAATGAATGGCACCTTAGTCGCCGCAAATCTGCAAGGCAATGGGCAGTTTAACTATGTTGATCGTCCCCCTGTTGAGCAGCCACCCAAGAGCGTTCCTGAACCTACTGCGATCGCAGGTCTGGGTCTAGTTACCGCAGCTCTCGCCGCCTCTC